>DASQDN010000330.1:0-8491 GCA_035634155.1 Bryobacteraceae bacterium
GCTCAAAACAACCGTGACGCTCCCTGTTCGTGGACCCGAGCGCCTCCCCATGAATATCGTCCTGCACCGGCCAAACGACTCCGTAGCCCGGCCGATCTTTATCGATATGTACGGGGGATCGTGGCAGCGTGGCACGCCCCATGGCGCCGGCCGCTTCCATCGTCTGATGGCGAGCCGTGGGTACGCAGTATTTGCCATCGACTACCGCCACGCTCCAGAGCACCGTTTCCCCGCCCAACTCGATGACGTGCAGGCGGCGATCGCATTCATCGAGGAAAATGCGGGTCGATACTACGCCGACTCGAAGCGCGTCGTGCTGTGTGGACGCTCGGCCGGAGCGCACCTGGCCTTGCTCGCCGCATATCGGCCCGATTCTGTTCCGGTGAACGCGGTGATCGCCTTCTATCCTCCGACCGACCTCGCTCAAGGCTACGACGAACTCCCCGTCCCAAACCCGATCAATGTGCGGTACGTGCTCGATCAGTTTCTCGGAGGACCGCCTGAAAAGTTTCCGGACGCATACCGGTTCGCCTCGCCGAGTACTTATGTGCGTGCAGGGTTGCCGCCTACGCTACTCATCCACGGCGGACGCGATCATGTGGTGAAACCCGAGTTCTCTCGCGCCATGCACCAGCGGCTGGTCGATGCCGGCAACACCTCACGGCTGATTGAGATTCCTTGGGCCGAGCACGCCTTCGACGCCGTGTGGTTCGGATTGGGCAATCGCGTGGCGCAGCCATCCATTGACAGCTTCCTGCAAACCCACGCTCCCGCAGAAACAAAACGCGAGCCATAGGATCGAACCTTTCGACCACCATGACTCGCGATCTTGTCTGCAAAATGGAAGCCTCGGAAGACTCCCGGTTCTTCACCGAATACGCCAACGATACGTTCTACTTCTGCTCAGCCGAATGCAAGCGGAAGTTCGACGACCATCCGGATACGTTTATCCGCGAGGATGCGCAGGAACGGCTGTAGCGAGTTCCTCGCGCTCGGCGGCCGACATACGGTCCGGTCGCGCCATCGCCTTGGACTTCCCAAGCCGCGTGTAGCGATCCACCAAGCCCTCCCATTCGACCTCCACGTCGGAGCCGTTGGCCTGATGCTGCTCCTTCCAATGGGCCAGCATGTCCAGGCACGAATGGTCCACGTAGGCCAGGTTCTCGATGTGCACGCACACCTTCAGGCCCGGAGGCAGGGACTCCAGCGTTGCCGCCAGTTTGGGGATGCTGAAGAAGGTCGCCGCGCCTTTCAGGTAAATGTCGACCTGTGAATCGTGGCGGACTTCCACGATGCTGAGATGCGTCACTTGATAGATCAACTTGGCAACGGAAAGCGCGATCCCGATGAGCACGCCCGTCAGCAGGTCCGTGACAACAATGCCAATCATCGTGGCAGCGTAAATGAACACGGGGAACTTACCGTATTTGGCAAGGTGGCGGATCTCGTTGATGTTTACCAGCTTGTAGCCGGTGTACACAAGGATGGCGCCCAGGGCAGCCGTCGGAATCGCACGTAAAACAAACGCAAGCGCCGCTGTGAAAACCAGCAGCCAGAGACCATGAAGAATCGTCGACATACGGGTCCGTGCACCCGCTTGAACGTTCGCCGAACTGCGCACGATCACGCCGGTCATCGGGAGCGATCCGACCATGCCGCACAAGAAATTACCGATACCCTGGGCGCGCAATTCCTTGTCATAATTGGTTCGATGCAGATTCTGCATCCGATCCACTGCGGCAGCGCTAAGAAGAGTCTCCGCGCTCGCGATGAATGCCATCGCCAAAGCCGTGAGCACCAGTCCCGGATCGCGCAGCATGGACAAGGTCGCCGCGCTGGGCAATCGGACGGCATCTAAAAGATTGCTGGGAATCTCGACGCGCTGGACCGGGAACTTGAAGATTTCGGCAATGGCCGTTGCCAACACCACCGCGATCAATGCCGCCGGTACAAGCTTCATCCCCGCCGGCCGGAACTTGGTCCAGATGAGAAGCGAGGAGATCGTCAGCAGGCCAATGACGGCGGCAAGTTCATGCCTGCTGCCATCCAGCGGGAAAATTCCGCCAATGATCGCCTGCGGAATCGAGATCAGGTTCATGATGCCCGATTGCTTCGGCTTGTCATCGAGCATCACATGGAATTGACTCGCAAAGATCAACACGCCAATACCCGCAAGCATGCCGTGAATGACGGCCGGCGACATGGCTCGGAACCAGCGTCCTACCTTCAGTTGCCCGGCGACCATCTGGCACGCACCGGCAACCAGAAGCACCGGGCCCAAGGACTCGACGCCATGGTCCCGGACCAATTCCCACACCAAAACCGCTAGACCGGCCGCAGGACCGCTGACCTGCAACGGCGCTCCCGAAAGGCTGCCAACGACCAGACCACCTATAATTCCGGTAATCAGACCCAGCGCCGGAGGAACGCCCGACGCGATGGAGATTCCCATACACAACGGCAGGGCGACCAGGAAGACAACAACTGACGATAGGAAGTCGTTGGTATATTTACTCATCGTTTCCCCCTACTAAACGGCTACCGGATGCAGCCGCGAATTCACCCGAACCGGCGTGTATTCTCCGACAGGAACATACTTGCCGGTGTGCGCATCCCAAGCCTGAACCTCGCCGGTCTTGATGTTGTAAACCCAGGCGTGAAGCTGAATCTTGCCCCGCGCCAAGCGGGCTGCAACACATGGATACGTGTGCAGGTGCTCAAGCTGGGCAACTACGTTCTCCCGCGTCAGTGTGAGGAGTTCTTCTTCCTTGCTGAGCTGCGGGTAATTCTCTTTCACCATCGTGCGAGCGAGCTCGCCGTGTGACAGCCAGTTCTTCACGCGCGGCATCTCCGTTAGGAGCTCGGGATGAAGAATGCCCTTCATAGCGCCGCAGTCGGTGTGGCCGCAAACGATCACGTGCTCTACGTTTAATGCAACAACGGCGTATTCAATCGTCGCCGACACGCCGCCCTGGTGCGATTCGCCATGCGGCGGAACCATGTTGCCGGCGTTGCGGCAGATAAACAGGTCACCCGGCTGGCTCTGGGTAATCAAGTCGGGAACCACGCGCGAATCCGCGCACGTAATGAACAGCGCCTGAGGGCTCTGCCCGCCGGCAAGCTGTTCGAATAGATCCTTTTGGCTGGGAAAAACTTCTCGCTGGAATTGTCGAATTCCGTCTAGTAAACGCTCCATAAGCATTCCTCCGGGAACACAAAACTGACCTGCAAAGTCAACCTACGATGTCTGGCTTGCTTGAAAGGACTATGTGATGAAGGAAGGAAGGAGGGGCTCGACCGCGATCGCGATCGAGAACGGCCGGCTTGAAAGAAGGAAGGAAAGACCTAACGACTGCAACCGTGAAGGCAAATGCCGGCGCAGCGGTCCCTGGTGGTTTCACCGGGAGGCAATGGTGATGCCCGGCGGTGTCTTCCTGACCCTTCGAGGTGTCGAACCCGTGCGTATACCACCTATTGTGGTCACCGTCATGGTCATCCACACGTACCGTCTTGGCTTGACGATTACGCGTCGATTGCGTCCGGCAACGATATTCGGGCGGCTGCACAGCGAACGCGACAACCAGCATTAGCAGCACGGAAGCTACTGTGATTTGCCGGTCTGATCGCAGATTGCTGAGCATAGGCCGAGTGTGTTTCCGGGGGCCGCGGACACGGTCGCATCTACAAGACTAAACTCCCAGTTAGGTGGGTGCAACCTAAAAACAGCCACTAGTGCCATTCCGGTCTAAAACGTAGCCTCAACAAGTACGACCCGACCGGTCGGAATTTAACATCATGAAAACACAAGTACCACCTTGACCACGACCGATCCGGTCGTATATGCTCTTATATAGGACTTAATCGGTCCGAGTAGCCCATGCTGAAGCTCTCCCGCAAAGCCGACTACGGACTCATTTCGCTGAAGCACATGGCGAACAAGAAGTCGTCTGCGAGCGCTCGGGAGATCGCGGAAGCGTACGGAATCCCGCTGCCGATCCTGGCGAAAGTGCTGCAGAAGCTGGCCCGTACAGGGTTCCTGCAGTCGGAAAACGGAGCCAACGGCGGGTACCGGCTGCGACGGCGGCCCAGCGAGATCACGGCGTTGGAAGTGATCCGCACGATCGACGGTCCGGTGTTTCTGACGTCTTGCTCCACCGGCAGTCACGGTGGATGTGGGGTATCGGACAAATGCAATGTGCGCGAGCCCCTGCGCAAGGTACACGACGGAATCCAAAACCTGCTGGCAAACATCACCATTGCCAGCATGTGCGACGAAGAAGAGGATGAGCTTACCGCGGCTTGCGCCCCGCCTCAGGCTGCGCATTATGCCGAATTCAAGGTTCTATGAAGCTGCCCATTTATCTCGATAATCACGCGACAACGCCGGTCGACCCCCGCGTGCTCGACGCGATGTTGCCGTATTTCAAGGAAGTTTTCGGTAACGCCGCCAGCCGGAATCACAGCTTTGGTTGGGAAGCCGAAGAGGCGGTGGAAAAAGGGCGCAAGCAGATTGCCTCGCTCATCGGCGCCACCGCCAAGGAAATCATCTTTACCAGCGGCGCAACCGAATCCAATAACCTCGCCATCAAGGGTGTCGCGCAGATGTACGCCGAGCGCGGCAACCATATCATCACCGCGGCCAGCGAACACAAGGCGGTCCTCGACACCTGCAAGCACCTCGAAAAGGACGGCTGCCGTGTGACGTATCTCCCGCTCAAACCCGACGGCCTCATCGACTTGGACATGCTGAAGGATTCGTTCACGGACAAGACGATCCTGGTCAGCATCATGTACGCCAACAACGAGATTGGCGTCGTTCAGCCGATTCGCGAGATCGGCAGGATGTGCAAGGAGCGCGGCATTCTGTTCCATACCGATGCCGTGCAGGCTGCCGGCAAGATCCCGGTGAACGTGATCGCCGACAACGTCGATCTCGCGTCGTTCTCCGCTCATAAGATGTACGGACCTAAGGGTGTCGGCGCGCTGTATGTTCGCCGCAAGAGCCCTCGCGTGCAGCTAACGGCGCAGATGGACGGCGGTGGTCACGAGCGTGGCATGCGCTCGGGCACCCTAAACATCCCCGGTATCGTGGGCATGGGTGAAGCGGCCGCCATCGCGCAGCGCGATATGGCCGAAGAATCTGCCAAACTCCAGGCGCTCCGAGATCGACTGAAGGATCGCCTCATGACCGAACTCGATGAGGTATTCATCAACGGTTCGTGGGAGCATCGCCTGCCCCACAATCTGAACATCAGCTTCGCTTATGTCGAAGGTGAATCGCTCCTGATGGGCATTAACGACATCGCAGTTTCCAGCGGCTCGGCCTGCACGTCCGCCACCCTGGAGCCCAGCTATGTGTTGAAGGCTCTAGGCATGGGCGATGATTTGGCGCACTCTTCCATTCGTTTTGGCATTGGCCGATTCAACACGCAGGAAGAGATTGACTATGTCGCCGGCCGCGTTATCGAAGTCGTCAAGAAGCTCCGCGAACTCTCGCCGTTGTACGAAATGGCCAAAGAAGGCATCGATCTAACCAAGGTTCAGTGGACCGCCCACTAACGGGCAGACCCGAAAAGGAAAGGAACAACAATCATGGCTTATTCAGATAAAGTTCTCGATCACTACAACAATCCGCGGAACGTCGGGTCAATGGACAAGTCGAGCCAGGATGTCGGGACCGGAATGGTGGGCGCTCCCGAGTGCGGCGACGTGATGAAGCTGCAGGTGAAGGTGAATCCCACCACCGGCGTCATCGAAGATGCCAAGTTCAAGACCTTCGGCTGCGGTAGCGCCATCGCGAGTTCGTCGCTAGCCACCGAGATGCTCAAGGGAAAGACGATCGACGAAGCACTGGCCATCAAGAACACCGAACTGGTGAACGAATTGAGCTTGCCGCCGGTCAAGATCCACTGCTCCGTTCTGGCGGAAGACGCCATCAAGGCCGCCATCACCGATTACAAGAACAAGCAGCAGACGAGCAGCGCGAAATCCGAGACGGTTAACGCTTGATCGCCATCCAACAATCAAGGGGCGCGGCAGACTTCTTGCAAGCAGCCGCGCCCGGACGTTCAGCTATGATCCAAGTCACTCCCAAAGCGGTGCAGAAAATCCGGGAAGCCTTCGCCAAGCAGGGCGTCACCGGCGGAGGTCTGCGTCTGGGCGTGTTGGGCGGTGGCTGTTCGGGGCTGAGCTATCAGTTCAAGTACGATTCCAAGCCTCGCGCCACTGACAACGTGTTCACGTTCGAAGATGTGCAGGTGTATGTCGACCCGAAGAGCATGTTGTACCTGGAAGGCATGACACTCGATTGGAAGGATTCGCTCATTCAATCCGGGTTCGCATTCGACAACCCGCACGCGAAGAAAAGCTGCGGCTGCGGCACGTCCTTCACGACATGAACTCCGCTCCTACGCTGACGCAGGACTACTTCGGCTTCTTCGGCCTTCCGCCCAAGCTCACGTTGAACTCGGCGGATCTGCAGACGCGTTTCTACTCGCTGAGCCGCCAGTTTCACCCCGATCGGTTCGCGCGGCGCGCCCCCGCGGAGCAGGAATACGCGCTGAACGCGACCGCTCTCCTAAATGACGCGTACCGCGTTCTCCGCGATCCCATCCAGCGAGCCGAGTATCTGCTGGCCCAGCAAGGCTTCGACATCGGTGAGCAGCGATCGAACGATGTGCCTCCCGAACTGCTCGAAGAAGTTTTTGAACTGAACATGCTTCTTGAGGAAAGCCCAAGTAAGGAAGAACTCGAAGCTGCCCGAACGAAGTTCCACCGTATGATGGCCGCGATCGACGGCGAGCTCCAGTCGCTCTTCCATCAGTACGACGCCACAGCCGGCGACAAGTCCGTTCTTCAGAGGATTCGCGGCGTGCTCAATCGCCGCCGCTACGTACAAAATCTCGTTCGCGACGTCGAGAAGGCGATCGCCTAAACTCCACATGTCCACCTTCGAGATTGACTTCGGTCAACAACGCAGCCCTGTCGTGGGCATCGATCTCGGTACCACCAACAGTCTTGTGGCTGTGATGGGGCCCACGGGCATCCCGGAGATCATCCCCGGGCCAAACGGATCGAACATCGTGCCTTCGGTCGTTGCTCTCGATCTTGACGGCAATGTTCTTGTGGGCGAGCCCGCTCGCGACATGCTCCTCAAGCACCCTGAACGCGCGGTCTACTCGGCCAAACGCCTGATGGGGCGAGGCGCTGCCGATGTCCAGCAGGAGTTAAAGCTGCTGCCGTTCCGCATGGCAGCGGACTCGGAGTCCGTCATCCGGCTGCAACTCGGGGAGCGCGTATTCACGCCGCCGCAGATCGGCGCGGAAGTCTTGCGCCGCCTGAAGGAGCATGCCGAAGCTTACTTGGGTCAGGAGGTGACGCAAGCCGTCATCACCGTTCCCGCGTACTTCAACGACGCGCAGCGTCAAGCGACCAAGGACGCCGGCCGGATCGCGGGACTCGAAGTTCTTCGCCTGGTGAACGAGCCCACGGCTGCCTCGCTCGCGTACGGGCTGGACAAACGCAAAGAAGGAGTGGTCGCCGTGTACGACTTCGGCGGCGGCACCTTCGATATCTCTATCCTCAAACTCCACGACGGCATCTTCGAAGTCCTCGCCACGCACGGCGATACGCACCTGGGCGGCGACGACATCGACAATCTGCTGATCCGCATCGCGCTTGAAGACATCGCATCGGAATGGGGCGAGGACATATCGCGCAATCAGGCAGCCGTCCAACTCCTGCGCCGCGCCGTCATCCGTGCCAAGGAAGAGCTGTCGTTCGTCCCGACTGCCTTCATCGACCTGGAATATAAGGGCAAGACTTACCGTCGTGAGCTACCTCGTGATGTATTCGACAAACTCGTCGCTCCGGTTGTGGAGCGAACGCTAGAGCCCTGCCGCGCATGTATCAAGGATGCCGGTGTCGCCGTGGAAGACATCGCTGAAGTTGTACTCGTCGGCGGCTCTACACGGATTCCAGTCGTCCGCAAAGCGGTGGAAGCGCTCTTCCGCGCCCGTCCCCACACCGAACTCAATCCCGACGAGGTGGTGGCTCTCGGAGCCGCTGTCCAGGCGGGCATCTTATCCGGCGATGTACAGGATACGCTGCTACTCGACGTAACACCGTTGTCGCTGGGTATCGAAACCATGGGCGGAGTCGTCTCGAAGCTCATCCACCGCAACTCCACCATCCCGGCCAGCGCCGTCGAGCAGTTCACCACCGCTGTCGATGGCCAGCGCAACGTGCTCATCCACGTTCTTCAAGGCGAACGGGAACTGGTTAAGGACTGCCGGAGTCTCGCGCGCTTTGATCTGAAGGACCTTGACCCCGTGCCCGCCGGGATGGCGCGAATCGAAGTGCGTTTTCTGATCGATGCCAACGGCATCCTCAACGTAACAGCACGCGACGTTCGCACCGGCCGCGAGCAGAGCGTTGACGTCAAACCGTCCTACGGCCTTAACGACGAGCAGGTCGAAGCAATGATCCGCGA
>DASQDN010000331.1:0-17287 GCA_035634155.1 Bryobacteraceae bacterium
ACCGCGCACGCGCACCATCCACGTGAAGCGCTCAATCAACACGCTCGTCTTGCCTGAGCCTGGCCCGGCAAGCACGCATACGTCCTGCCCGGAACGATGGGCTGCTTTGCGTTGCGCGTCGCTGAGGCGGCTCATTCGGCAGCCTCTAGAACGCGAATCGTCGTCAGCCGCTGCATCGCCGCAACTTCATATCGGCATGCATGGGCAACCGGGCAATACTCACACTTAGTCTCATCCGCGGGGCCCGGCGCAATGCGTCCCTCGCGTATCGCTGCAATTGCCAGCTCAGAGTCCGCCTGAGCCTTGTCCATCACTTGTTGCAGCTCTTCAGGACCGCACGCTTGTTTGATCTCCGGGTAATGCGGCGGCAGCATCCAGCCGGCGAAAGTGACTTCCCTGCGGAGGCCGATGTACACCATGCCCGCGGGCCGATACCCCAAGCTTTCGGCGCCCAGCAGGTACAGCCCGCCTTGCACGTTCTTCTGCTCTTCGTGGCCCTTCTTGGTGTTCTGCACGCCCACCTTGCTGCGGTATTTGTAATCAATGACCGTCGCCGAGCCATTGGCATCCACCTCGATCCGGTCGATTACGCCCTTGATGAGCGTGCCGTCTTCAAAGTGCAGCTTGAACTCCTGCTCATACCGCGACTCGACACCTCGGCCGAGCTTCTCGTCGGCCTCCATCAACTCGAGGTTGTGCAAAAGCTCCAGCCGGATGGCCTCGGTCCGATAGCCTTCGGGAACATGCTCCTCCTTGCAGTACGAGGTGAAGACTTCATCGAACACATCGGCTACTCGCCGGTGCTCACTGCGTGCGATCTGTAGCGTCTTGTGGACGATATTGCCTTGTACCAGAGCGTTCAATCGCTCCCAGGGCTTATCGGGCGTGCCCTCTAGCTTTAGGGAGCGTTGCGCGAAGAACTGGTATGGGCACTGCAAGTAGTTTTCAATCGCTGTCGGCGAGAAGTGAGCATGCCGAGCGAGCAAGCGCTGACGCGCCGCTTCCGTCAAGATATAGGGCGACGGTTCGGGCGCGCGTGATCGGGACGGAGTCGGCCGCACGTCGGCCGCCATGTCCTCCACGTAAGGTTTTGCGTGCTGCAGGAAGAAGGACGGCAGGTTTGCTTCACCTTTCACATTCAGTTGCGGATAGCTCAATACCAGCGCTTCGCGGGCTCGGGTCACGGCGAGATCGAAAAGGAAGCGCTCGTCGGACTGCCGCTGCACGCTGGTGCGCAGTTGCACGCCTTGCGCTTGCAACTGACGGCGTACAGCATCGGGGAGAATGGCATCCTCAGTCTGATACTTGGGGAACTCCTTTTCCAATAAGCCGCACACGAAAACCACAGGCAGGCTCCACTGCCGGGCTTCAAACGCGTCGATTACATGCACAACGTCTCGGCGGTGATCCGGGACGCGCAGTTCGGACGAGGCAAGCACGGTTTCCGCCGCTTCCCAAAACTGCTTCAGCTCCATCGGAGTTGCAGGATCAAGCACGGACGCCGCTTCGTCCAGCGCCGAATCGAACCCATCGAGAGCCGCTGCGTGGGACCGCCACATCATCGCGGTTTCGTGCCTGCAGCCGTCATGCATCTCAGCAGCGCGAAACAGCGAGCGCAAGCCCCGGAGCCGGCTTGCCCAGGTGGAGGGGAACGCTTTGCCTGCCGTCCACGACGTCAGTGCGTCGAGCGAGTCCAACACCGGCGTGATGCTGTCGCCTGCAATCGCACGAAGTCGTGCCAGTCCGGTCCCAGGCGCTCGCGAGAGGACTTCGAACTCGAAGCGATCGCCGCTGACGCCGAACTCAACGCGCGACCCCGGTAACCGCAGAGCTCGTAAGGTGGCGATGTGGTCCCAGCCGCTGAGCAGCGCATCGATGATGGCGCGAAGGTAGCGCACCGCTGGAGTATCGGCGAGCGGCGCCGAGAAGTAGAAACGCGACGGGATGCCGAAGCGCTCGAACGCAGACCGTAGCGCCGGGACATAATTGGCTTCGCTTCGCACAACCACGCCCATCTCACGCCACGAACGACCATTGGAATGCGCTTGCACGATGCGGCGCGCGATCTCGGCGACTTCGGTGTCCAACGTGGGAGCCACGGTCAGGACGCGATTGGTCGCCGAAGGCGTCACCGAAAGCACCTCGGTTTTAGTCGCAAGCTGAGCCAGGACTTCCAGCGTCGGCTGGGCGCCCGCCCATTCGGCTAGCGCGATGGTGAGCTTCACACGATCGTTCAGCGCGCGGATCACTGCTTGCTCGGGCGCAGTGAAGGAGTAGAAACCGGCCAGAATGAGTTCGTCCGTTCCAGGACAGCCGGACTCGGCGATCCGGTCGGCCGCTTGCCGAAGCTGCGCCGCACGCAGGTGCAAATTGCGCTGCTTCAAGGCCGCGAGCACAGCCTCATACACGCGGATGAAGTCGGGTTCGACGCCGGCCCGGGTGAGGTGCTCCGCGCATCCGCCTGCCGAACTGAACTCTTGCAGCAGAGAAACGATGGAGGCGCGGAAGCCCGCAAACCTGCGCACGCTGGCGTATGTCGTAAGAGGAAGCCGCTCGATGACCTCGGCCGTCAAGATTTCCAGTCCGCCCGTTCCGATGGCGGGAGTGGCCAGGCAGTATGGCTCGACGAACTTCGTAAATGTGGTGACCAAGCCGGGCTTGAAGACGAAACCTTCCCGCGCGAGTTCGTTCCGAAGATGCTCGGCCATGGTTGCCGTGGGAACCACCAGCCGGCACGTGTCTCGACCGGCGCCGAGAGCCTGACGCAAACGGGACAGGCACAGCCTGGTCTTGCCCGACCCGGGCGGGCCGAGTATGAGATGCATGGGTTAACTCCCATTATATCTGTAGCCGGGGCTACACCGTACGCGTCCAGGAGATAGAAATCAGGGAGTAATGCGATAATCGAGAGGAGTAGCCATGGACGAGTTCAAACTGGAAAGCAAGTACCGCGACAACAAGCTCCACCTCAGCCAGCCGGCCGATCTTTTCGCCCGGATTGACAATGATCCAGTCAATGAATTCGGCGACAGCCTGCTGCTGACCACCCTCGATTCGGCCATCAACTGGGCTCGTAAGAACTCAATCTGGCCTATGACCTTCGGCCTTGCCTGCTGCGCTATTGAAATGATGGCGATGAGCGCTTCCCGTTTCGACGTAGCGCGCTTTGGCGCCGAGGTATTCCGGGGATCGCCGCGGCAGTCGGACCTGATGATCATCGCCGGACGGGTCGCCAACAAGATGGCTCCGGTGATCCGGCAGTTGTACATGCAGATGCCGGAACCCAAGTGGGTGATCAGCATGGGCGCGTGCGCGACGTCCACGGGTGTGTTCAACAATTACGCGCTCATTCCGGTGAACCAAATCATCCCGGTGGATATCTATGTACCGGGCTGCCCGCCGCGGCCTGAGCAGTTGATCTATTCGCTAATGCTGCTGCAGAAGAAGATTGAAGCCGAACGCGGCACACTGCTGCGCACTCTCAATTTAGGCTGATCGCTCCGGCGCGCGACAGCGCCTCCGTCAACTTCTTCGCGTTGATGCGGTAACTACCCCGCCGAAGCTTCTGGCGAAGCATCTTCAGCCGCTGCTGTCTGGTTGCTTGTGCCGGTCTCTTGCGTATTCCTTTCATCGATTGCCCTCACGAAGCCTTTTCGGCTGCGCCAAGACGGCCTTTAGTGAGATTTCCTTTACTCCTACAGCACTTTATGGGGTAGTGAGGTCTCGTGAGCCATTAATCGTACCGTGTCTCTCCCTGATGGCGGGGATACTCGTTGCGCACTACGCCCGGTTCACTCTGCTGGAACTCGCTATACCTGTGGGTCTGTTGCTCGGCATCGTAGTTTCGGCGCATATCTGGGCCCCACGTTGCGTGCTAGCCGCCTGGACGGCATGCATGTTTGCCGCCGGGGCTGCTGTCGCCGAGTACAAACGGCCGGGACCCGCTCCCGTTGTGGTTGATGCCGAACCCGGCGAGGCGCTGCTCGTCGCTGGCTGTGTGGTGGAGCCCTTGTCGGTGCGCGACGGCCGGGGTCGGTTCGTGGTGGAAGTGGCGGACGGCGCACGCGCCTCCATCAGCTTACGCGCGGAAGGGGAGACGCAGCCCCTCCCCTACGGCACGCGCGTCGAGTTCCCGGCTCGCGTGCGGTCGCCTCGCAACTATGGCAACCCCGGCGCGTTCGACTATGCCGGCTACCTTGCGCGGCGGAACACCTTTTGGACCGGGACTGTATTGCCGCGAGCTGAGATTACACGTCTGGACGGGCGGTGCGGATCGCACTTTCAAGCAGCAGTCCAGGACGTTCGCGCCCTAGCTCTTGCACGGCTCGACGGGCTCATGGCCGCTGATCCCGCCGTTGGCGGTCTGATGCGCGCCCTGCTTCTAGGGGATGACGACCAGCTTCG
The DNA here is from genome assembly GCA_035634155.1 of Bryobacteraceae bacterium. Classification (GTDB taxonomy): domain Bacteria; phylum Acidobacteriota; class Terriglobia; order Bryobacterales; family Bryobacteraceae; genus DASQDN01. The sequence goes on from DASQDN010000331.1 coordinate 4,405, forward strand.
CCCCGACACCTCGGACGAGTTCCGCCGAACGGGGACTTACCATGCCCTCGTGATCTCGGGACTACATATCTCGTTGATTGCAGGAAGTTTGCTTTGGATCCTGCGACGCGCCTTCGTTCCAATTTGGGTTCGTTTGGTTTTCTCGGGCCTGGTCGCGTGGGCCTATACTCTCATTGCTGGCGGCGACGCTCCGGTCCTGCGGGCGGCGATCGGCTTCACTTTGGCTTTGGTGGCGATTGCGGTCCATCGCCGCGCCCGGGTGTTGAACCTGCTGGCGGCCGTGGCGATGCTGTTTCTGGTGCTCGATCCCGGCCAGCTCTTCGAGGCTAGCTTTCAGCTCTCGTTTGCAGCCGTCGCGGCGATCGGCGGGCTTGCTTCACCGTTGGTGGAGCGCTCGGCGGCGGTTCTTCGTACCGCCGCCCGGACCATCGCATACGTCCGGCCCAGTTCAGCGTTCTCTGTTGAGATTCAATGTCTTAGAGTCGAACTCCGGCTACTGGCCGACACTCTTGCTGTCTTTACCACCTTGCCTGTAGAACGGGCGCAGTGGACGGTCGCGACGGGCGCGCGATTCATCGCCTTCGTGACCGAGACGGTGATTCTTTCGGCGGTGATCCAATTTGCTTTGATCGCTCCATCTGTCTTTTACTTTCATCGAATTCCAGTCACTTCGGTGCTGGCGAACCTAGTCTCTGTCCCCGCGCTGAATGTGGCTGTTGGACTGGGACTCACCGGCCTCATCACCGGGTCGACCGCCCTCTCATCGGCAGCGGCGGCTTGCGCCCGTTTCGCCGAGTCGACCGTTGGCTGGTTCGCCGCGCTTGAACCCAACTGGCGGCCTCCGACTCCGGCCGCGTGGCTGGCGATTGGCTTCGTTTTGTCGCTAGTGCTGCTGGCGGTCGCATTACGGCGACACCTGCGGATCACTATACCGGCGGCCGTCCTGTGCGTCGGCCTCGGTGGGTGGATGTGCGCTTATGACGCCCCGCCCGGCGCGACGGGCTGGCTCGAGTTCGCCGCGATCGACGTCGGCCAGGGCGACAGCCTGCTGGTGGTATTCCCTGACGGCAAGACGATGCTGATCGACGGCGGTGGGTTCCCGACGTTCAAAGGGGCCCCGCCCGTCCGCCGAATGGACATCGGAGAACAGGTTGTCTCCTCCTACCTTTGGACCCGCGGCCTCCGGCGACTGGACATTGTCGCATTGACGCACGGCCATGAAGATCATGCCCAGGGCTTAGCGGCCGTGCTCCGCAACTTCCACCCCGCGGAGTTCTGGACCGGAGCTGTGCCAGCATCCGCGACCGAACTCGTCAACCAAGCACGGGCGCAAGGAGCCGGTATACGCGAACTGCGCGCCGGGCATGTGCAGCATTTCGGTGGAGCGTTGGTGCGGGTGCTCGCGCCGGCTCAGGACTACACACCTGGTCAGACGGCAAGGAATAACGACTCGCTTGTACTCGAAATCTCTTACGGGCGCAGGCGCTTTCTGTTGACGGGCGATGCCGAACGCGCGGTTGAACTCGAACTGGTCACCCGCGAGATGCTGCGTCGGACCGACGTGCTGAAGCTGGCACATCATGGCAGCAAGACTTCGACGCTGCCGGACCTGTTGGCCGCTACTCGTCCCTCGTTCGCAGTGATCTCGGCAGGCGAGGGCAACCTGTACAACCACCCTCACCCCGATGTGCTTGCACGGATACGGGAGTACAAGGTGAAGGCCTTTCGTACCGATCGTGTGGGGTTAACGCGCTTCCGGACGGACGGGAATCGACTCCTGGTAGAGACCAACGGGCTCGACTGGCGGGAGGATTAGGGACCGATCAGCGGATCGCAGTTACGGGTGACACTCCACATGAGGCCTGCCAGGCGATGCCGAAAGTCCGGCGGGATCTCTTTGAGCTTCCAGGGGGCGAAACCGATTTCGCCGGAGGCGCGGTCCACCCAAAGCTGGACATCGTCCTTGCCGGACATGCTGACGGTCGCGATCACGCCGCCGCGGCAACCCTTGCTATCCGCGATTCGGGCCTGCTGTGGATTCGCATACGCGCTCGCTGGACCCCAATCCTTCATGAACTCGGGAAACGGATAGCGGCTACACGGCTTGTCATCCGTGCAGCCCCATAGCGCGTATGCGCCTTTGTAGTCTTTGCTTTGCAGCAGCTCAACGAACTGCTTGGCGCGGCGCTGTTCACGGAAATCACGGAACTGGAAGTAGAGTACCGTCCCGAGGACCAGCACCGCGAGCGGCGTCAGAATCAACCATCGAAGCTTACGGGAGTGTCGCGCCTGCGTTTCGCCGTATTCTTCCAGATAGCTGGCCATACGTACCTACATCCTGTTATTTGGCGGGATACGCCTTGTCATACGCGGCAGTGGCTTCCTTCGTGATCTCGAGCGCCGGCTTGAAGTAGATGGTGTTGGATGTATCTACGACCAAATCGAAGCCGCGCTCTTCTGCGAGCTTCTTCACGATGTCCTGCATGCGCTGACTGGAGCGGCCAAGGATCTCCTGCCGTTCACGATCCACATCGGCTTGCAGGTCCTCGCCGAGCCGCTGCAACTCACGCTGCCTGCGCTGGCCCCGGATGTTTAGGTCCTGCTCGGCCTGCGGCGTCAGCTTGCCTTGACCCTGCTGCAACTGCGTTTGCAGGTCGGCGATTTCCTTCTGCAGCTTCTCGATCTGACCCTGCCGAGGCTTGTACTTCGCTTCAAGTTCGGCCTGCGCCTTCTTGATCTCGGCGGTCTCGACGACCGAAAGCTGCGAATTGATGATGGCAACTTTCGCCTGTGCGAACGCGCCGATAGCAAACGCCAGCAACAAAAGGCTGGTACGAACCATGTGTGAACAACTCCTGACGAGGTTTATAGCTCCAGCTTATCAGAGCTTCGGCAACACCGCTTTTAGTCGAGAACGGCCAGGATCTCGTCTTCGCGGAGGATCAGGTATTGATCGCCGCCGAGTTTGATCTCTGAGCCCGAGTATTTTCCGAACAGAATGCGGTCTCCGGCCTTGACGTCGAGCGCCGCGCGGTCACCCGCTTCTAGAAGTTTGCCATTACCAACGGCCACTACTTCGGCTTGCTGGGGCTTTTCTTTGGCGGAGTCGGGGATAACGATGCTGCCGATCTTGGTCTCGGTTTCTTCCAGACGGCGGACCAGCACGCGATCGTGCAACGGACGAAGTTCCATGTTGATTCCTTTGTGGATGTTTCGCGAGTCAGCGAGAATCGCGCCCTGGTGGCGCACCTCCATTATAGGCGCGGCCTGGTTTCTTCCGAGAAAAGATTAAAGCCTACCCCGTTGCGGTCGAGGAGATAAACGGAGACAGAAGTATGATCCCTCTCACCCGTCTGAACCGGACACCCTTGTTCGTGAACGCCGATCTGATTCAGCACATGGAGGCCACACCTGACACCGTGATCACCCTCACCAGCGGCAACAACTTCATGGTCCGTGAAACGCCGGAGCAAGTTATCGACCGTATCGTCGATTACCGCCGGCGGATTGCGCATGTGGAGAACGCGTTCCATGGCGAAGAATAGCGGTCCACGGATGCGCCCGGACTTCGGTTCCTTCGCCGGTCTGATGGTGGCGTTGGCCGGCATCATGGGCGGGCTCCTCCTGGAAGGAGGAAACATCGACGATGTAACCCAGGCGACCGGGGCGATCATTGTGCTCGGCGGCACGATAGGAGCGGTGATGGTGACGAGCCCGACGGCGGCATTGGTAGGCGCGGTACGTAGTCTGCGGCTGGTGTTTTTCCAAAGGGCGTATGATGCGCGAAAGCTGGTTGACGACGTATTGACCTTTGCGACACGGGCTCGACGGAACGGAATCGTCTCGCTTGAGTCCGACGTGGACAGGATTCCGGATCCATTCCTGCGGAAAGCGCTAGGGCTGGCGGTAGATGGGACCGACGTGCAGGACCTGCAGCAGATCATGCACCTGGAGATTGATGCCGATGAACGTCGCAGCAAGACAGAAGCCAGAGTCTTTGACGCGGCCGGCGGGTATGCGCCCACCGTCGGCATCATCGGGGCGGTGCTGGGGCTGATTCAGGTGATGAAGCATTTGGACCAGATCGAGATGGTGGGTCACGGCATCGCCGTTGCTTTCGTAGCTACCATCTACGGCGTGGGTTCGGCCAACATCCTCTTTCTCCCCGCCGCGGCGAAGCTGCGCGCGCGAGCGGAAGAGGCGAGCCGAATGAAGGAACTGATGCTCGACGGGGTTACGAGCATTGTGCAAGGTCTGCATCCGAAGATGATCGAGCAGCGCCTGGAGCCGTATCTTGTGGAAATCGGCCAGCCGACGACCAAGGCGAGAGCGAGAGCCATCCGTGAGGAGGCTGCGTGAGCCGGCCCGTAAGACGGCAGCGTGAGGATCCGCCTGCCAATCATGAACGGTGGCTGGTTTCGTATTCGGATTTCATCACACTGATGTTCGCGTTCTTTGTGGTTTTGTTCGCGACATCGCAGTCTGACATCGCCAAGACCAGAGCTGTGTCCGAAGCCGTGGAGAATGCGCTTCGCGATGAGAAGTTCGGGGCCAAGCTAAAGTATGTGCTCGGCGGGTCCGTGAGCCAAACCAACCCTACGGGAAACGCGAGCCTCAGCGGCTTGCGGGGCCGTCACCCTAAATCCGATCCGAGCGAAAAGCTCGCGGAACTAACCCCGTCGTTTAAACGGCTGACACGCGAATTGGAAGACGACATTAAGGCTGGACGTATTCAGATCAACATGGAGCCTCGCGGCCTTGTGATCAGCATGAAGGAAGGGGCATTCTTCAACTCCGGAGACGACGCGGTCCTGAAAGAGCGATGGGCCAGTATCGGGAAGCTCGCCAACGTTGTGAAGGCTGTTCCTAACCCGGTGCGACTGGAGGGGCACACCGATTCGCGTCCGGTTCATAACGGCCGGTTCCGCTCCAATTGGGAACTATCGGCAGCGCGCAGCATCGCCGTGTTGGAGATCCTGCGAGACCAGTTTGGAATTCAAGAAGGACGGATGGCTGTAGTCGGCTACTCCGATACGCTCGCGACCGACAGCAATGACACCGAAGAGGGCCGCGCACGCAACCGACGCGTGGATATGACAATCCTGAACGAAGCGGCAAGCATTGGAGAGTCGACGAAACGATTGCTTGAGCGACGATAAGGGGCTTAAGCACAAACGGACTGCGCATCGTCGGCGCCGCCACTCATCCCGAGCGCCTTTAACTTGGCCAGGAGAGTGGTGCGTTTCATTTGAAGTAATTCGGCTGCGCGCGCCTTGTTTCCATGCGACGCCACCAGGGACTGTTCCAGAAGGCTGCGTTCGAAGCGACTGACCTCTTCGTCGAAGTTCAAACCGGAGGCTGGTACGGTCACCTGCCGGTCAACCCGCACGGCGGAAGCAGTTTCCGAAGAGACCGGCAGCGGGAAGTCGGAGGCGGTTAATAGATGCCGATCCCCGGAAAGCACGACGGCCATCTCGACGGCATGCTCGAGCTGACGAATATTGCCGGGCCACGAGTAGCGCTGCAGCACATCCAGCGCCGATGCGGACAATGTCTTGTCGGGGATTGCTTCCAGCTTGCAAATGGAACGGACGAAGTGAGCGGCGAGTTCCGGAATGTCGGTGACACGCTCGCGCAACGGCGGCATTCGGAGCGGCACCACGTTGAGCCGGTAATACAAGTCCTCGCGGAACTCGCGCTTGCGGACCGCCTCGGCCAAGTCCGTGTTGGTGGCGGCGACCACTCGGATGTCCAGCCGGATTACTTCGCTGCTGCCCAGCCTTTGAACTTCCCGTTCCTGCAGAACACGTAGTAATTTGCCTTGCAGGTCCAGCGGCAACTCGCCCACTTCATCGAGCAGGATGGTGCTGCCCTGGGCATCTTCAAACCGTCCGGTGCGGGACTGCGCAGCGCCGGTGAACGCGCCTCGCACATATCCGAAAAGCTCAGATTCAATCAGATTGGCAGGGATTGCGCCGCAGTTGACTGCGACGATCGGCCGTTGTCGCCGCGAACTCGCGGCATGAATGGCGCGCGCGGCAACTTCTTTTCCTGTCCCAGTCTCGCCCGTGATGAGAACGGTGGAGCGGCGCGGGGCGGCGAGCCTTACGACATCAGCCACTCGCTCCAGGGCAGAGCTGGAGCCGACGAGGGTTTCCCGCCATGCTGGGATTTGTGGCGACGTTGCGACTTCCATCCTTCAAGAACCTTAAGCGAGTGACAACATTTTGACGTCCTGACAAATAACGGACCGAACCTTGTAGTAGGTTGAGGCTGGCCGAATTCTCTTCCGGACGCGATAACCGATGCGTTTTCAGCCGGCTGAGCCTACCTGTGGGCAGGTTCAACTGCCGCGGCCAGTAAATTGCCCCGTGATCGCCGGAGCAATCAAGCCTTGCACGTTAGTCCGACCTCTCGAACAATGACCGCTCGCGCGGAAACGCAGTCCCGCAGAACGGCCGCAAGCCCGACCAGTGACGCAGCCCCGAGCTTCGAATCACAGCTGTCTTCGGCGCTTTCCGAATCCCTGCAGAAGCTAGGTGTGGGCGCCGGAGAGATCAACATCAGCATCCGAAATCCAAGCTCTTCCACGCGGCAGATTGTGGTCACATATTCGACGGAAGCGCAGCCCGCCACTGCGGGTGCGTCAACTACACCGGCGCCCACTACCACTCCTAATCCAACTTCGAAGGCGACAAATCCTTTCACTCTCGACCTCCGATACATGGCTCCTCCACCAACGCCCGTCGCCGCAGAAACGCCGTGGGCTCCGGCGGACGGACCGCGAGACACCCGGGACGCGATGCCGCAGGGCGGCGGGAAGATCACAACATCGGGAGCGCCGATGATCGTGGACAATCCCGCAGGCGCGGCGAATCAGTACGGCTATACCGGCCCGGCGGCAAAGAATCCGTATTTCAGCACGCCCAGCAACCCACTACGTGAAGGTTACGTACTCGGGTTCGATAAATGGTTCGAGAATCCGAAGATTTGGGGCGGCCCGAACGGACCGCAACTGGCGAATCGGAAGATGTATGCGACCGAGGAAGGCGCCAAGGAAGCGCTAAGGATCGTTCAAGCTTTTCAGCCGGACGCGACGCTGGTCCAGTCCGTCTGGCAAAGCGGTCCGTATGGCGTAGACACGCCGATGTGGGAAGTCGAGCTTGGCGAAGGCCGCCGGCTGAACGCGGGCGGGGTGCTTTCCGCCTACTACACGCACGGATTCGGAGTTACCGCAGGCGCGGATGAGACAATCCGCCGCTCCATCCAACTTGCATAAAGGAACATCGTGTCAGCGGAAGCAAGATCAGTAGTCAACGCGTGGGCCGAAGAGGTCAAGGCCGTGCTCCAGTTCCTCACAGCGGAGGAATGGACGTCGGCCGTTGTCGATCCTGATTCCGAGGGCGCAACCAAGGGTTTCTTCTGGTGGATGCAGAAGTTCAACCTGGCGTCGGACGCGGAGGTTTATGTCGGAGCTCCCGCGCTGGCCTGGAGTGAACTTGGCGCGAGAGTGTTGCAGGCCGCCGGTGTCGAACTGATTGAGCAGGCGAGCGCAAAGAACACCTATCTGGAATCGCTTCAGCAGTCCATGAGCGGCCTGACGAGGGCGCTCACCGAGATTGCAGGACGACCGGTTGAGGCCACCGGCGGTCGTGAACAAAGTCCTTCGCACCCTGGGGTGACCTTCGAGGTCGTTCTGTCTGCCGGCGGATTCGACCTGCCGGCGCTTCGTGTCGTCATCAGCAATGCACTGTGCTCGGCATTAGGCGTGCGGCCAGCGAGTGCAGCGACCAAGGTTGCCAGTAGCGCGATCGTGGCGACTCCGCCGCCGACTCCCGCGACGGGCGCGCTGGTTGCCGGACCCCAGCCCGCGGCGACTCCATCCGGAGTAGCCGTACTCCTCGACGTGCAGATGCCGGTCAGCATCTGCTTTGGACGCGCTTCCATGCCGTTACGAGAAGTTCTGAAGTTGACCAGCGGATCGGCCGTGGAACTCGATCGGCGGCCGGATGATGAGGTGGACATTATCGTGAACGACTGCGTGATCGCAAAGGGGGAAGTGGTAGTGATTGATGGCAATTACGGAGTTCGGGTGACCGGCATTGTGAGCCGGGAGCAGAGGCTCGCGCTGCGGTCGGGGGGACGCTGATGGCGATGTTCGATAGCTTGCGAGGATGCTTTTCGCGCCAGTCGACTGCGGGTTTGAATCTGAACGAGCCGCCAGTCGCGGCGCCCATACAACCCCCTTCAGCGCCTGTACGAACACGGGTTGAGGAGTCGTTCGGCGATGAGCTCGATTTTTCTCCGGCGGAACTTGCGGACCGCTTGGCTCAGCGACACCGCTCGCGGAGAGCTCCGGCTCCGACGCGACCGGCGGGTCCGGTTCCGGTCGCCGCGACCGCTGCGCCACAAATGCGAACGCCCGTCCGTGTCCCTCCGCCCGAGCCGATCCCAATGCGCATGCCGGTTGCGCAGCCGTCGCCGGCTAATCTGGCGCCCACGCGGGCCTTCGAGCCACAGCAGCAAGTGCAGCCGACGCAAGCCCATATCGTGGAGGCGGCGGCGTTGGGAGGCGGAGTCACCGGCATCGCCGGGCAGTTCGGCCTGACACCGGGAGAGGTGGAATTTGCACTCAAGGTTGCCCGGCTTGCAAAAAAACTCTAAAACTTTCGATTCAGCGCTCGATGAGGTAATTGGGTGTCTCCGCATATGACGGCAGAAGTCAGTTGCGATGCGATCCTCGACGACGCTATGGACGCGTTGCTGAGCATGGCTCCCGATCGTATCGAGCGTGCTGAACTCGCGCTCCAGCACTGGCGCGAGAGCGGGATCGTTGGCGACGCCGGCAGGTTGCAGCGGCTGAAGCTGTTACGAGTTGCGGCCGTGGGCGCCGCGCATCTATGGCGGGGATCTGTCCCCCAACCGGGTTACAGTCCGGCTGGGCCGGCGGACCCGGAAGCCTCTGTGAGCAGGCTATCGATCACCGGGTGAAGGAGCGTCGATGTCGAACTTGCTCGCCAGTTTGCGGTCCTCAGCCAATGCCTTGGATGCGGTCGTCCAAGCCACTGGAGTCACTCAGAACAACATTGCGAATGCGGGAACTGCCGGGTACGCTAAGCAGCGCGTATCGCTTCAGGCTCGGCCGTTCGATCCCGACAATGGATTGGCCGGGGGAGTGCAGTTCGGCCCGCTTCAAAGTGCACGCGATCAATATGTGGAACGGTCGGTGCGCACACAAAACGCGAAGACTACCCATTCCGAGACGCGATCAACAACTTTGACGCGGCTGGAGCAAGTGCTCCGGTTGTCCTCGGGCGACTCGGTCCCAGCCGCGTTGAACAAGTTCTACGCAGCCGTGTCGGCATGGGCCGTGGCGCCGGACGATCCGGCAACTCGGGACAACGTCCTCACTGCGGGCGGGGGCGTGGCGATGGCCTTCCATGGGATTACTCAGGAGCTTGACACGATAGTCGCCGAAAACGGCACGGAATTGCAGTCCGTAGTCGATCGTGTGAACCGATTGGCGGAGCAGATTCGCGAATACAATGTCGCCATTCGCCGGGGCTTTGCCGGCGATGCGGGTGTTGACGCGGGGATACATGCCACGCTGGACGAACTTTCGGCCGATATCGATGTCCAGGCTGTACGGCAGGACGATGGCACTTTCACGCTGTTACTGGACGGTCAACATCCGCTGGTGATGGGCGAGGATCAATATGACCTGAAGTTGTCATTTGAGATCCCAGCGGGCGTTCCACGTCCTGGATCGACGCCGCGCGCGACGATTCGCGTCGGGTCTGGGCCGGAGGATCGAACTTCTGTTATCGACGGAGGCCGGTTGGGCGCGCTGCTGAGCTTCCGCCACGGAGCGCTCGCCGAAGTCAATGGCGATGTCACGCAGAAAGGGGAAGTCGAGCGGCTCGCCGAGAAGATTGTGGAAAGGCTGAATCACAGTTGGCCGCCACCAGGACCCGCGTTTATGGTGGCCGGCGCAAGTCCGATGTCCATCGCACGAACACTGCAAATGAATCCGGCTTTGTCGGCCGCGATGCTAGACGCGCTTGATCCGGGGCCGCCTCCGGTTGCAAACGGCAAGGCGCTGCAAATGGCCAAACTGGCCAATCCCGGTTCGGACGAGGACAAACTCGACGGTCTCAGTTTCAGCAGCTTCTTCGGGAAGATCGCAAGCAACGTGGGTACGCAACTGAACGACGCCAACTTCGACCGGCAGTCGCAGACCCATCTGATGGCCCAGGCCCAGGCGTTTCGCGATCAGATCTCCAGCGTTTCGTTGGATGAAGAGGCCTTGTACATGCTCGAATTCCAGCGCGCTTATGAAGCGAGCGCGCGTATAGTGACGGTACTCGATGAAATGCTTCAGACGGCAGTCAATATAGGACGCGGATAGATGATCAACCGGCTGGACGCGCAATCGATACAGTTCCTCGCAAATCTTCAACGCATTCAGGAACGCAGCCAGCGCGCTGAGCGGCAGATCGCTTCGGGCATCCGATTGGAGAAAGCTTCCGATGCTCCCGAGCAAGTCATAGAGATCCTGCAGCTTCGGACTCGTGTCGAGCTGAACGTGCAGACTCAGACTAACCTGGCGCGTGTCAACGCACAGGTCAACGCGGCCGAATCGGCCGTGCGCGAAGCGGTCTCGATCGTGGAGCGTGTCCGAGTTCTAGGCGCGCAGGCAGCGACCCACGATGCGGCCAGTCGTCTAACAATGGGGCAGCAGGTAAAACACCTTCACGACACGTTAATCAGCCTCACCGGGACTTCGGCGGAAGGACGGTTCGTTTTTGCTGGAGACGGCGCCACGGCTCCGCCGTACCAAGCCGACCCGCTGGCCCTCAATGGCGTGCAGCGCGTGTCCGGGGCGACCACGAATACGGCCCAGGTGGTGGATGAAAGGAACATCGTGATCGGGGTAGCCCGCACCGCATCAGAGGTATTCGATGCTCCCGGGACAGCGAATGTGTTTCGTGCCGTGGAGGACGTGGCGCGCGCCATGGCTCTGGATGACCAGGACGCCGTCAAGGCAGCTTTGCCCAACGTCGTGAATGCGTTGGATCATTTGAACGCTCAGCTCGCATTCTACGGGACAGCCCAGAACCGCGTGACATCCGCTCTCCATGCGGCGAAGAAAAACGCCACCAACCTGCACAGCTCTTTGAGTAAACTGCAGGACACCGATCTTCCCGCGGCAATTCTGGAACTCAACGCCGCCAAGCTCCACCACGAGGCCGCCCTGATGGCGCAGTCCAAAGTTCCCCGTTCTACCCTGTTTGATTTCCTCGGCTGACAATTTCCTAGCGCTGATACATTCGTTCGACACTTGCGGGTGTCAAGATCATGACTCTCGGCGTGGACACGCGTTAAATTTTTCTAGGAGATACAAACGGCGCCCGTCGTGCATCGACACCGTTCGATGCTTCCTGAAACCGGTCTCCGCCTGGAGCGCTACCTCGACCTGCTGAGCGCACGCCAGAAACTCACCGCGTCTAACATTGCCAACGTCGACACGCCGGGCTACAAGACGCAAGACATCGATTTCCGGTCCGAACTCGCTTCGGCCCTCGGGTCGTCGCGGAACGCAGTGGAGGCGCAAGGGTTGCAGACGAAGAACGACGGCAACAACGTTAGCCTGGATCGCGAGGCGCGCAATTTGTCGGAGAACGCAATTCGATTCGCCATTGCCTCCAATCTGCTGCAGACGCAGCTGCGCGCAGTGCGATCGGCAATACAAGAAGGACGCAACGCATGAGCCTCTTTACTACTCTTTCCGTGGCTGCTTCGGGGATGGCGGCGCAACGCACCCGGGCCGAGGTGCTGGCCGAGAATCTTGCGAATGCGGATACAACTCGCACGCCGGACGGCGGGCCTTATCGCAGGAAAGACGTCGTCTTTGAACCGCAGTCAGGCACTACGTCCCCGTTTGCGGGCCTGTTGGCCGAGCAACTCGGGGATGGCGGCACAGGTGTGGCGGCTACCGCGATTCTGGTGGATGAAGGCGAGCCTAACCGCCGCTACTCGCCCGGACATCCCGACGCAGACAAAGACGGCTATGTCGCGATGCCGCGTGTGAACCCCACGGAAGAGATGGTGGATTTGATGGGCGCCTCACGCGGCTATCAAGCGAATGTCGCTGCGTTTTCAGCCGCGAAAGAGATGATTCACCGCTCCATCGATCTGTTGAAGGCATAGCTCGCGCCATGATCAACCGAATCTCAGATGTATCGACAGTGCTTCCCCTTGACGCCGCGAAGACCAAGGTAAGCGACGCACCGGATTTCCAGAATGTGCTGCGGGACGCTTTGGCCCGCGTCGAAAACTCCCGGTCCATAGCGGACCAGGCTGTAGATCAATTCATTACGGGTGAAAGTCAGGACCTGCATTCCACGGTCCTAGCGACGCAAAAGGCGTCGCTCGACTTCGAATACCTGTTGCAAGTGAGAAATAAGGTGGTGCAAGGCTACCAGGAGATTATGCGGATGCAGTTGTAGCCGCCGTCTTTGGCTGACGACGACTCTCATGTCTCATGTTTGATCAATGGAAGGCCATTTGGACCAACCTCTCGGTCCGAAACCGCATCACGATCTTCGTCACTGTGCTGATCGCGGCGGTGTCCGTTTACGCTCTGACGCACTGGCAGAAAGAGCGCGACTTCAAGCCGCTGTATACCGGCATGTCGGCGGAAGATGCGGGTGCAGTGGTTGCCAAACTGAAGGAATCGGGAGCGGAATTTCGCGTATCGGACGACGGGGCTACTGTGCTCGCACCCTCAGCGCGTCAAGCCGAACTGCGGTTGGAACTCGCGACCGCCGGGCTTCCGAAGACCGGGCGGATCGGCTTCGAACTTTTCGATAAAGCAAATCTC
>DASQDN010000332.1:0-3966 GCA_035634155.1 Bryobacteraceae bacterium
TATTCAGCGATCGCTCCAGGCCGTTGTTGCCCTGCTCTTCCGCGTCCACGCTGCCGAGCACATGAGCCGCCCGCTGGTCCTTCGGATAAACCCGGATACTCTCTTTCCGGAACTCGACCCAATCCAGCTTGTAGCTGCGCAACCGCTCGGCCTCGTCGCTGGAGATCCGCCGCTTCACATAAAGAAAGCCGTTCCTGCGGGCCTTTGATTGCTCGATTTTCTGTCGGAGTTCCGCCGCCGGCAGGTTGAGCTGGCCGGCGAGTAGATCGGCGGCGAAGGCCGGGTTCGGTATGCGAATCGGGTTGACGACAACACTCTCCGCTTCAACGCTGACTGCGAGCACTTCCCCAGTCCGATCGAACAGCGCGCCTCGCGGCGCCTTGACCTTTACCGTACGAACTTGCTGAGATTCGGCTGACTTGACGTACTTGGAATGATCGATGATCTGAAGGTGAATCAAGCGGAGGAGCAGGATCACGCCCCAAAGGACGCAGCCTCGCGCGAAGTATCGTAACCTCTTCCCGGCCAATGCCTCCGCGCGCGGATCCACGGTCCCTCCTCCGGCCTACTGCTTGCTACCGGCGATTCAAGGCGATCGCTTCCTGGTTCTTCGGCTCCAGATAGATCGTCTTATCGGAACCGGGAGCGACAAACTTGTGCGTATCTGCCCACTCCTGCAGACGCTCGGCGCTGCTCATCCGCGCTTCTTCTACCTTCAGACGAAGCTGTTCGGCGCGCAGCCTTTCGTTCTCAACCTGCAACTGGCTCAACTGGTACCCCGCGATCAATCCATACGCTGGAGGCAGGCTGATCGCAATTGCCAGGATGGCGGCCGCAGTGCCGCCGCCAAGCACCTTCCAATCCCGAGCACGCGCCTTGGTATCCACCTGACGCACCACTCGCGAATTATCAATCCGCTTGGTAAAGAGGTACACATCTTCGTTCGGAAGAGCGCGGAGTTTGGACTCCTCGCTGGTTTCCCACGTGACGGAGCGAGGCGCGGCATCCGTTGCGGTACCGGCGCCGAGAAACTGGTTGAAAATATTCGCAAGCGTCGCCATGTTAATTTCGTTCCCTAATCCACCACAACCTATCGCCACGCCGTCCCCGGGGACAGCCGTTACAACATCTCCACTGCTCGCAATTTCGCGCTGCGAGAAGGCGCATTGGTACGCACTTCCTGCTCACTCGGGCGGACCACATGCTTTGTCAGAATCCGAGCCCGACCTTGCCGGGCCAATTCTTGAAAACTGTGTTTCACCTTGCGGTCTTCGAGGGACATGAACGTGATAATCACGATTCGTCCCCCGGCGCGCACCAAAGCGGGCGCTGTCTGCAACAAACTGTCAAGCTCTTCGAGTTCTTCGTTCACTGCCAAACGAAGCGCCATGAAGGTTCGCGTAGCCGGATGAATTGGACCTGTTCGCGCGACGGCCCCCTCGATTACCGCGGAAAGATGAGCGGTATCCCGAATGGGCCGCGCGCGCACAATTGCTCTGGCTATTTGTCGCGACCTCCTTTCTTCGGCGTATTCGAAAATCAAATTGGCCAACGTACGTTCGTCGACCGTGTTCACAATTTCTCCGGCCGTTCGACCCTGGCTGCGATCCATTCGCATGTCCACGTCGCCCGCCGCCATGAACGAGAAGCCCCGCTCCGGCGTTGTCAGTTGATACCGGCTGACTCCAAGGTCCGCTAACAGGCCGTCCACCCCTGCAAATCCGGCCGCAGGCGCCACTGACGCCAACTCCGAAAATCGGGCGTGCCGGAACTCGATGCGGTTGACATCCTGCCCCGCCAAATTCTGTTTGGCCAGTTCCATGGACTCCGCATCCCGGTCCAGCGCCAACAGCTTCCCCGAAGCGAGCCGCAACGCGATCGCCCCGGTGTGTCCGCCCAATCCGAGCGTGACGTCGATGTAGGTCCCATCCGCGCGCGGCGCCAGATACTCCAGCGCTTCCGGCAGCATGACGGGTACGTGCATACATCGCTACAGCAGCCCCTTGCGTTCAAACGCCTTCAGCTTGTCCGCGCGATTGGCGGCGGCGCGCTGCTTGCGTTCCTGATATACTTGCTCCCCGAAGAACTTGATGTGGCCCTTCTGGTGTTCCAGCCATACGGGCTGGTTCTCCACTTGCATCGCTTTCCGGAGCTCCGCGGGTACTAGCATTCGCCCAGAGCTATCCGGTTCCGCATCACCACCCAGGTCGTTGGCCGTGAAGAGCAGATCTTCGCCTTCGTCGGTTTCGTCCCCAGAGGTTGTCAATGTCGCTACCACTTGCTTCCATACCGGGATCGGGTAAATCCGTCCGATCCGTTCATCAAAGCTCGTCACGAAAACTTTTGTGGCGCCGATCTCCGTCAGGAATCTGTGGAAGTCGGCTGGTAGTTTCAGGCGGCCCTTATCATCGATCTTGGCTGGATAGATTCCACGCGGATACTCCAATGCCCCGAGATTGACTGCCGGATCGGCCACTTTCGTCTACTTTAGCCCAATCTGGGCCACCGATCAGAATTGTCACACGTACGTCGTGTGAACGCAAGCCCTTTTTCCATCTACCTGACCGTAAGTGATTGTTGCCGTTGAACAGGCGAATGTAAAGCGAAAACACTCGCCATAGTGGCAAGGTGGATTACATCTACAAACGCGTACTTAGGAACTGTAGGGGTACTTACTCGACCTAAGGCCTAAGCCCAGTGGCTTAAATGGGCTTCGTTTTATTAAGGATGGGCAGGCCCACTTTCGTCCACGCCTGCCATCCGCCGATGAGCGCACGCGCACCCTTCCATCCCGCGGCCCGGAGTTCCTGCGCCACACGGGCGCTGGTGGCTTCGTTTGGTCAAGCACAAAGGACGGCCAAAACGGCGTCCTGCGGGACTGCCAAAGCTTTCGCGTTTGACACCACTTGCTCCGGGTGTATACGCACGCTATCCGCCGGATAAGCCTCCGTCGCAGTGCGCTGAGTCCGGGCGTCCACGGCGAGCACCGCCGCGCCCGCTTCCCGCAGTGTCCGGTACTCCTCCACCGTGATGAACTCGTCCTTCGGGCGCTCAGTTGAACCTCCCGGTGCTCCCCTACCGAGCAAGAGCGGCGAAAACCCGTGCACCACGATGGAGAACAGCACCACCAGCGAGCAGATCGGGATCAACTGCGTCGCGCCGGGCATAGCGGCAAACACCGCAAGTAGCACCAGCAGCAGCGAACTAAGCCCCCGAGGTCCGAACCAGGCGATCAGGAGTCGGTTGCGCCAGGGGATCCTCGCCGGGAGCAGCGCCGGGATGAACGCGACCGGCCGCGCCAGAAATACCAGAACCGTGAACGCCAAGGTCACCGGCGACACCACTGTCAGCCCCGACCACACCACCGACGCGCCAAACAGGACAAACGTGAAGAGCAGAGCCATCTCCGCCGTGGTCTCGCCGTACTCCAGGAAGCAGTCACATAGCTCCACGTCGAGCGCGGAGATCGTCAGGCCGGCCGCGAACGCAGCGAGGAATCCGCTGCCGTGAACGGCCTCCGCACCGGCAAATGCCGCGAACGCCACCCCGAGCGAGTAGATCGATTCATAGTCTCGCCGGATGCCCGTCCGCCGTCGCACGAACTCCAACGTCCCCACCGCGGCGAACGCCACTAGTGCGCCGATCCCTGGGCTCAGCACCAACATGTTGAGCGCGAGACGTCCCCAATCTCCGCCCTGCATCCCTCCGCTGGTGACCATAGCGATTGCGACCAGTACCACCGGCAGCAGCACCGCGTCGTTCATGCCGCTTTCCAGCCGCAGCGCTTGACGAACGCTCGGCTGCAGTCCAGGTCGACGCAGAAAGCCGCGCAGCAACACGGGATCAGTGGAGGAAAGCGCCGCCCCCAGAACCACAGCCAGGGCCGGCGTCAATCCGAGCAGCCAGCACGAGAGAAACGCCACGATTGCCGCAGTCAGCATCGTGCCCGGACCCAGGACCAGGAAC
>DASQDN010000333.1:0-5639 GCA_035634155.1 Bryobacteraceae bacterium
GAGCGATTTCGAGGCGCGGTCGCATTCGAGAATGTCGTGTTTGGTTATGAACCGGAGAAGCGTGTCTTGAATGGCCTCAGCTTTCATGTGGAGCCGGGACAGACTGTGGCGATCGTGGGCGGGAGCGGCGCCGGTAAATCGACAGTGTTGAACCTGCTGATGCGCTTTTTCGATCCGTGGGAAGGACGGGTGAAGATCGATGGCCAGGATGTGAAACGCTTCAAGCTGCGGTCACTGCGATCGCAGCTCAGTGTCGTACTGCAGGAGTCTGTGTTGTTTCGGCGGCCTGTGCGGGAGAACATCGCGTACGGACGACCCGGAGCGACCATGGAAGACATTGTGGCCGCGGCTAAGGCAGCACGCGCGCATGACTTCATAGAACGCCTTCCGGATGGGTACGACACGGTTTTGGACGAGCAGGGCTCCAACCTTTCCGGTGGGCAGCGCCAGCGGATTGCGCTGGCTCGGGCATTTCTGCGCAACTCGCCGATTCTGATTCTGGACGAGCCGACCTCAGGGTTAGACGCTGTCACTGAGTCACAATTGACTGAGACGCTGGATGAGCTGGTCCGTGGAAGGACGACGCTGATCATCGCGCACCGGTTCTCGACGATTGAGCGAGCGGATCGGATCCTGGTGCTGGCGAAAGGACGGGTTGTGCAGGAGGGCACGCATGCAGAGCTTGTGGAGCAACCAGGGCCGTATCGCGAGCTTTTCGAAGCGCAGACTTTTGAGGCTCCGGCTAATGCATGAAGGGCGCTCCCTTGCCGAGAGCGCCCCTGATGCTGGTGCAGTCGGATGATGCAGCCAATCGTCAGAACAGGATCTTCATCCCGAACTGAATGACACGCGGCCAGGCAAACTCACCCGTTACTGTTCCGAAGGCAGTGCTAGCGGGATTGGTGTTGGGGCCGGTTAATTGTGGGTGGTTGAACGCGTTGATGGCCTCAGCGCGGAACTGCAGCCGCATGGCTTCGGTCAATTGCGTGTTTTTGATCATGGAGATATCCCAGTTGTTCGGGCCATCGGTACGGATGCCGCTGAATCGGGACGACAGGGTTCGGATATTGGAAGCGAGTTGCTTTTGATTGTCTCGCTCAAATCCGTCTGTGTTGAACCAACGCTGCGGGGTCCGCTCGGACCCGGAGAGCGGGATATCTTTCAGGTTGCCGGTGAAGATGGCGTTGCCAAACCCGATGGCTGCGCCGCTTTGGCGAGTGAAGATACCCTGAACCTGCCAACCGCTAACGATGCCGGATAGCACTTTGTTCGAAGGCGCCAGGGCCTTACCGCGACCGATCGGGAGTTCATAGAGCCAAGTCAGCGTGATTCGATGCGGCCGGTCCTGACCGGAGATGACTTCCTCCAGTGCGGTGTCGGCGGGATTGAGGAAGCCGAGGGCCTCCATCGTCTTCGACCACGTGTATGACATGGAGGCGCTAAGTCCGGTTGCGAAGCGGCGCTCCAGGCGCACCTGCATGGAGTGGTACCAAGAGTAGCCGATGTTCTCATTTGTAGTGACTGAGTTGTACTGAGGATAGGGCCTGAGTAGCTGTGCGCGAGAGACATTGGCTCCGGCAAGGTTGGTCTTCGGGAGCAAGGGATAGAACGGGTTCGCCACTTGCTGTCCAAGGTAGTCGATCTTTGCCTGATCGCGAACTGGAGAGGTGCTCAGGTATTGGTTGGGAACCGCATTCAAATCTCTGCTGACCTGCATGCCAGTCCCGCGATTGCCGACGTATGAGATCTCGACGAGGCTGTTCGACGCCAGTTCACGCTGGACCGCGAACTGCCAACGCTGCATGTACGAGGACGTCGTGTTCTCGTCGAAGAACGTGATGTTTTGCCCAAGGTTTGTGGACAAGCCACCGGCCGCGCCTCGGGGAAGAATGAAGCCGCCCGGGAAGGGATTGGAGAGGTCAGCGATGTAGGTTTGGCCGTTGTCCTGAGAAGCGACAAGGTCAGTGGACTGGCTGAAGCCAGTCTGATTGACGTGGACATTGGTGACACCAAGAGCATCGAAGAAGATGCCATAGCCGCCGCGGATGACGGTCTTCGGAGTGAGTGAATAAGCAAACCCAAAGCGGGGCATCCACAGATTCTGATTAGTCTTCCAGAGTGCGCTGGGTTCGCCATTGACACCGGCGAAGGTGAGTCCGCCGCGGACGCGGAACTGGCTGACAGGCACTTCAGAGATGGGCTTCAGCTCATAATTTGCCCGAGCTTGAGCTTCGATGGGACTGGCTGCGTCGAAGTCAAAGCCGCGCACGCTGCGGTTAAAGCGCTCGGTCACGGGCGACGGGCGCTCGTAGCGGAGTCCAAGGCTGAGAGTGAGTTTGCGACTGATCTTCCAATCGTCCTGCAGGAAGAGCGCGGGTACGGTGGACTGTTCGGCGTAGGAATCACTTATGGGGAAGTTACCGTTGCCTGGGAGACCATACAGGAAGGCCGCGAAGCTTTGGCCCATGGGCGCGCCGGGCGAGTTGTCGAGCGGACCGCGCGTCCAGGTGGTGTCGAAGTTCAGGGATCCCGAGGAGTTGCCGAAGTTGTAGTTGTTGCGCCGATAGGACCGGTACGCAAACCCGTAACGCAAGTTGTGTGCGCCGGCCATCGTCGTGAAGTTGGCTGCCACCTCGTGGATGTCGGTTGCCACATTGTTGCGCGAGACGACCCCACCGAGGCTGGAGTAGCCGCTGACGCCGATGTTCGGGAGTTTCAAGTAACGCGGGTCGACAGCGTTGATCTGGTTGATGAACGAGGATGAAAAGCCTGCTCCTGCCAGATCCCAGTCCTGCTGATATACGTCATTGCCCGTGATGAAGCGGGTCAAGGTGTATCGGGTGTTCAGGAACATCCGGGGAGATAAGGTCGCAACGTGATCGACAGCAAAGCCTTTGTTGTAGCGGTAGAAGTTGTCACCCACTGCATTGTTGTGACGGATGTTCTCCGGCCGCTGCAGGTCAGTGAAGTTGGTGCGCACGTAGAAGCGCTGTTGCTCATTGATGTTGTGATCGATGCGAACGATGTGGTTCCAGTAGGTATCCTGCGCGTTCTTCCCCTTCTGGTAGTTGTTCGTGCCGTCGACGGTTCCTGGTTGATTCGGCGCATCCCACAGCGAGGCGATGGCTCGGGCGGCGGGATTGATGCGGCTTTGCGGAATGATGTTGCCCGGGACGGGCTGGCGGCTGAATCGGCCATTCTCTACGGGCACGGTGGAGTATGGATCATAGATCTGATAGCGGGACCCGAGCGCCAGAAGACTGGAGAAGTCGCCATTCCGCATGGCTGCGGTGGGCACGCCTTCGACAACCCATGGCGAAGGGTCGAAGCTCCAGATGCCTTCGTAGCCGTACATGAAGAACGTGCGATTCTTGCCGCTGTAGAGCTTCGGGATCTCGATGGGGCCGCTAACACTGCCGCCATAGCGGTAGAGTCGGAACTGGGGCTTGCCTACGGCCAGACGGAAGTACTTGTCCGCGTTCAGCGCCGGGTTCTGCATGAAGTAGTAGATCTGGCCGTGCAGGTTGTTGGTGCCCGACTTAAGGCTCATGTTGATGGAGGCGCCCCCCATGAAGCCGGAACTCGCATCGAAGTTAGCGGCTTGCACCTTGAACTCTTCGACCACTCCCGGAGGCGGTGAGTAGGCGACCTGCGAACCTTGCATGTTTGGAGCGCCATCCATCATGAACTGGTTACTGCCGGAGCGGGTGCCGTCAATGGACATGGTGGACGGCGAACCCGTATCAAAGGGCCGAACATAGCCGGCGGACTCAGGAGTGAAGATCACGCCCGGCGCCAGGGTGGCCATCGTGAGGACCATTCCGTCCTTCAGGGGAAGCTCCAGAATCGTGCGGCTGTCGACGACGTGGCCCATTGAGGCCGATGAAGTGTCTAAGAGTGGAGTTTCGGCGCTGACGTTGACTGTTTGAGACGCGCTGCCGACTTCCAGAGCCATGTCAATGGTGACTTGGTCATTCACTCGGATCACGACGCCGCTTCGAGCCTGGGTCTTGAACCCGGGCTGCTCCACTGTGATTGTGTAAGAGCCAGGGACCAGCAGCGGAAAAATGTAATCGCCTGTTTTGTTCGTGACTGACGTGAAACGCACGCCAGTATCGGCGTTTCGAATGGAAACTTGTGCGCCCACGAGGACGGCTTCGGAAGAGTCCGTGACTCGGCCGAGAAGAGTGCCGCGGGCTTCCTGCGCTTGTATTGGAATTTGAGCTGCCGCGAGTAGCGCAGCAGCCAACAACAGTGGTGAATGGCGGAACATAGACCCCCTGGCAGACATGGCCAAACCGTTTAGGACTGCACCAATGCTGCACAATGATGAAAACCCGGACAGTTTATCACAAAATGTGACCACTTACGCAAGCGTTTTAGCTGTGCTTTTGCAGGGCTTTTGGGGATATCGGCACGCGCGGACAGGCACACGTCCGCGCGGGATTGGGGGCTCGGTCGGAGGTATCGGGGAACAGTTGCGAGCTAGCGATTCATCATCGTAGATTGATGCGCAGCCATCTGCCATTGGCCGCCGTTCTCGACATATACCTGTAGGGTGCGGACTCGGAAGTTGTCGCGCCCGACCATCTTTACGTCGACGTATCCGGTGAGGACGGCCGCATTTCCGTAGAACTTCACGTTGACGTCACTGAACGTGAATGACTCGTACCTAGCTGGTCCCTTTGTGACTGCAGCGACGTACTGCTCTTTGTTCTGCGTCTGACCACCGGCGTGGGCATACTGGAGGTCATCAGCAAGGAAACGCTGGAGTCCCGCGGCGTCCTGCTTGACGGCGGCCTGGGTCCAGCCAGCCGCCGCGGCTTGCACGGCAGCGGGGTCGGCGGGGGTTGCGGGCGCAATAAAGAGGACGGCGGAAATGGTGAGCAGAAGCGCCGTTCGGACGAGGGTCATGAGTTAGCCTTTTCTGAGTTTGGTGAGTAAGTCAGTCTTGCCGCCAACGTCCGTGAGACGGAAGTCGCGTCCCAGGTAGTGGTCTGTCAGCTTCGTGTGCTCCAAGCCGAGCAGCCCTAAGACGGTGGCGTGGAGGTCGTGCAAGTGGACCGGGTCTTCGACTGCTCGCAGGCCGAGATCATCGGTTCCCCCGATCACCTGGCCGCCTTTAATGCCGCCGCCGGCCATCCAGATGGTGAAGCCGTAGGGGTTATGGTCGCGGCCTTCCGAGCCTCCGGGACCACCGTCGGAGGTCGGACTGCGGCCAAATTCTCCGCCCCAGATGACGAGGGTGTCATCGAGGAGTCCACGAGACTTGAGGTCGGCGAGAAGGCCGGCGACAGCCTTGTCAGTCTGCGCGGCGCGGTCGATGTGGTTCTTGTCACAACCGATGTGTCCGTCCCAGTCTGTGGCATTCATGCCGTTGCCGGACCAGACCTGGACGAATCTGACTCCTCGCTCCACTAATCGGCGGGCCAGCAGACAGCGACCTCCGAAGTCGGCGCTTTTCGGGTCATCCATGCCATAAAGCTTCTTCGTGGCTTCCGACTCACTGCTGATGTCGGTCGCCTCCGGGGCAGACATCTGCATGTTGAAGGCGAGTTCGTAGGATGCGATGCGCGCGGCCAGTTCGGAGTCACCGTTGCGCGCGCCGAGGTGATGCTCATTCATCTTGCGCAACGTCT
>DASQDN010000334.1:0-4524 GCA_035634155.1 Bryobacteraceae bacterium
TGGCCGGGCGAGTTCTTTATCGCGGATCCAAAATCCGCAATCGCCTTCGCATGATCCTTCGCCTGTTGATATAGCTTGCCCCGCTCCACCGCGATGGTAAACAGGTCTGCCTTCGCCGTCAGCAGTTCTGTATACAGGGCCAACGCTTCCGCCGTCTGGTTCGAGCGTGCGTGTTGCGCCGCGATGCTGGCTTTGCTCTTCAGTTCGTCCGGGACTTCGGATACGGGCAATCCCACCTTCTTCGGAGCCGGAGGAGCGGGCGTCGCCGCGGAGGCGGCAGCCGGATCCGGCGGAGCCTGCACCGGCGTCGTGGCGCCTCCGGCGCTCGCCGGCTTTGGAGCAGTGATCGGGATCGGTTGTACCACCGCCGGCACATCGGTGCCGCCATTCAGTGGAGCCGACGTTACGGGCGGCAATTCAGGCTTGGCAATCTTAGGAGCCGCATCCTGAGCCAGACTCGAAACACAAAATGTTGCCGAAACGGCTATGCAGCTAAGTACAGACGCGTACCTCATCAATACTTAGATCGCATCGGAACGCGCAATCCGCGATGGGGTGGATGGAGCGGAAAACCCGCAGTAAACACCTTAGGGGAGTCGTAGTACTAGCTATGACTCGCGGCCGATGTGCGTACTCGGACCACGTCCCGGGCACCCGCCGAAGACCGCTCGATCTGCACGCCGCCGCCAAGTCGTTCTCGCAAAAACGGAGCGACTTCGGCCTCGAACTCCGCGAACGTCTCCGGCGTATTCGGCGCCAGCAGACGATCGTTGACCCAAATCTCGACCTGGCTCTCGTCGAACCGCAGCGTACCGGCCAGTTCCGACTCCTGTTCCAGCTTCCGAGCTGCCGCCAAAGCAGCCTCGTAAGCCTGACCGATCCGGTCGCGCGTCGAGCCTTCCGCCGCAGTCCGGCGGTTGTACAGCAAACCCAATCGATTCTGCCGGTTGTCGACCGCGTAATGGGCGTCGTGCCCCACGATCATCATGCCCGGCCCAGCCGGCACATGCGCGTAATCCGCTACGTCCAACAGCAGCCCCGGAAGCGACTGCTCCCGAATCCACCGGTGGAACACCGGAATCAGCTTGTGCCAGTCGACACTCGAGCCCTCGCTGGCGAAGATCTTGACGTTGATGTGTTGAAACTCGGCCATGATCCCTCTACACCGCCGCCACGGCCGGCTGCTGCAGCATCCGCGCGTAGCATGCATAACAGGCTTCCAGGAAGACCTGCGTCTCTTCCACCAGCCGGTGCGCTTCCTCGGAGTTGAAATCCCGACTCCGGCCGTCATGTGCGTCGAAGTAATACTGCGCAAACTTTCCGCCCACGAAGTCGTCGTGGAACAGATTCGTATCGAACAAGTGCTTCCGGAAGCGTTCCATCACCGATTCGGCATCTTCCGGGAAGCCTACACCGCGGTGCTTCAACAACGCCAGCGCGCCATGCGACATCGCGCCATACGCCGTGGAGGCGGCAGCCGCCACTTCGCCGCGCTCCAACTGCAACTGAGCCTCAAACGCCTCGCGTTCGGCGGCCGTTAACTGGAACTCGGTCGGCGTCACTACCTCACCCGCGCACTCGCCCTCGCCCAGGTCGCCCACGCCGTATTCGCGCGCATCGCCCCAGTCCTTGTAAAACTCCGGCGACGCCTCGTGCGGCGGGACAACCATCATGTCCTCCACCATCTTCTTGCACTCGGCCTTGCCGATCCGCTTGATAAACGCGCCGAACGTCTCGCCTTCGCCGCGTTCGGCGACGTAGCGTTCGGTGAAGCGATCCACCACATCCGGAATGCGCTTGGAAGGCACCGCGCCTACCGCGAGCCCATACGAACCCGCGTTATGCTCCCATTCCCCGCCAAGAACCACCTGGAAATGCGGCACCGCGTACCCGTTCTTCACGCGGCTCATGCCATAAAACCCAAGATCGCAGATATGATGCTGGCCGCACGAGTTGAAGCAGCCGCTGATCTTGATGTGCAGCCCGCGAATGGTCTCATCTACCTCAGCGCCGCGCGCCAGCAGCCGGGTCCGAAGCTCCGCAGCCAACCCGCGCGAAGAAGAGATTCCCAGCTTGCAGGTGTCGGTGCCCGGGCACGAGACCACGTCCACGATGCTGCCCGCGCCTGCCGCTTCCAAGCTGGCAGCCTTCAGCTCGCTGTAAAGGGCGGGCAGGTCCGCCTCGCTTACCCACCGGAGCACGATGTTCTGCTCCACCGTCAGCCGCAGCGTTTCCCGCGTGTACTTCCGAGCAATATCCGCCAAAGCCCGCAACTGGTCTGAAGTGATGTCGCCGAGCGGCAAACAAATCGTGACCGTAGCGTACCCAGCCTGCCGCTGACCATACACGTTCGAGTCGTACCACTTCTGGAACTCGGCATCCACAGCCGGCGTGATCTGCAGGAACTCAGCCTTCCGCAGCGGCTGCTCGTCCGTCTTATCCAGATGCTGCAAATATTCGGTCCAGCGCGAATCAGGCTCGAGCGCAGCGCGCTCTTCCGCGACCCGCCGCTTAAACTCATCCAGCCCGATCTTATTGATCAGGAACTTCAACCGCGCCGTGTTGCGATTCTTCTTCTCGCCATATTTGGCGAACACGCGGCAGATCGCAAGACTCAACGGCAGCAGCTCGTCTTCGCCCACAAACTCGGAGAACAGCTTGGCCTGCTGCGGTACGGTGCCAAGTCCGCCGCCGACATAGAATTCAAACCCGCGCCGCCCATCTTTCACGAGGCCGATCGCGCCGATGTCGTGCAGCGCCACCAGGCCGCACGCCTCATCCTTGCAACCTGAGAAAGCGATCTTGAACTTGCGCCCAAAGTCCTGTGTCAGCGGATGTCCCAGCAGGAACATCGCCGTCGCCTTCGCATACGGCGTCACGTCAAACGACTGCGTCCGGCAAACACCCGCAATCGGGCACGCGGTAACGTTCCGCACCGTATTGCCGCAAGCCTCGCGAGTCGTGATCCCGACCGCCGCCAGCCGCCGCATAATCGCCGGCGTATCTTCGATGTGAATGTAATGGAGTTGAAAGTCCTGTCGGGTAGTGACGTGAGCGATCGAATCCGAATACTCTTCCGCCAACTCCGCAAGAACTTCGAGCTGGATCGCGTTCAACCCCCCGAAAGGGATCTTGATGCGCTGCATCCCCGGCGCGTCCCAAAGCACCCCACCCGGACTCTTGGTGTTGGTCGAAGGAAACGGAATCCGCTTGGTTTC
Organism: Bryobacteraceae bacterium; assembly: GCA_035634155.1. GTDB lineage: Bacteria > Acidobacteriota > Terriglobia > Bryobacterales > Bryobacteraceae > DASQDN01. Next base: position 3,219 of record DASQDN010000334.1, read on the forward strand.
CACGCCATCGTGACGTTGCCCATTGTCGTACCGCTGCCCGTAAGCGCCTCGGCGTAACCGAGTCTCTGCAAAGACCTTATCGTCGATCTTGCCGTTCTTCTTGAGCGTAACTTCGTTGTCGTAGATTTCGAGTTCACGCGCCAGTTGCGGCGCGATATCGGCGGCAAGTTTGTCTTTCCAGAGGGGATTACTGACTTTCACTTCAAACCATCTCCAGTATGTCTATCAAGATTACCATAATTAGCGTTCCAGCCTTCGTAAGCCAGGGTTCGCATTACAAGGAGGCAGCGGCTTGCCCGCGTAATACGCCAAGCCGTAACGGATCGCCCGGTGCAGGTCACCCTCGCAATAGGACTCGGGCTCCGCCTCGATCTGCCGCCACAATGGTCGCGCCGATACCGCGCGATCGAGTTCGGGGAACATAGACCACTTCATGTAGATGACACCCAGGGTCGCGGTGAACACGACGGTCGCGACTGCCAACGTCCGCCCCTCCCGCCCGGCAAACCACAACGTCAATCCGCCGAGCGCCGCAATCGGAAGCATCGCGAGCCAACTCGATGCCCCGATCTGCACGGACGACAATCCGTGCGCCAAAGCATCGGGCAGCGTGCCCGCGACCAGCGGCGTCAAAAGCAGAAGCGCCGCGCACGAACCGAGCAGTGCCCGCACCCGAGTCGCTTCCGCAAGCCGCACCCCCAGAATAGCCGCCAAAGGAGGAAGCAGGGGTAGGAGGTAGCCGGGCAGCTTATTCGTCGCGGCCGAGAAGAAAACGAACCCAAATCCAACCACCATCAGCAGCAGCTTCCGCCGGTTATCCTGCGGCCAGTGCGGCGCCAGCACCAGCATCGGCGACCAGGGAAACGTCAGTCCCACCAGCACCGGAACGTAGAACCACCACGGCTGCTCATGCAGCAGATCCGTAGTCGAAAAGCGCGAAAAGTGGTGCTTCCAGAAGAACTCGTCGATGAAAGCGTCGCCGTTGCGCAAATAGCAAAGCACGTACCAGGGCAGAGCGACCGCCAGCGTCGCGCCTGCCAGAATCAGCAGGTTCGGCCACCGCCGACCCGCAATCCACAACAGCGGCGCGATCAGAACCAGCGGCACGAGCCCCTTGGCCAACACGGCCAACCCCAGCAGGATGCCCGCCACAAACAGTCCGCGCCGTCCACCCGAACGAACCCACGGCAAACACAACAGCAGCGCCGCCGAAAATGTCGCCGCCAGCGGGAGGTCCGTCACCGCCACATGCGAGTAGGCCAGCCAGCCCGCCGACGTTGCCAAAATACCGGACGCATACAGCGCC
>DASQDN010000335.1:0-11706 GCA_035634155.1 Bryobacteraceae bacterium
TCGACAAACCGGGCGCGACTCGAATCACGCATGCGGGACTGACAGTGCTGGGCGACGAGCGGGGCGCGGTTGCTTTCTTGAATCCGACAACAGCCATCGCCGGCAAGATCGACGACGTACTCCGAACGCTCGACCTCCGCAATCAGAACACAGGCTTACCCGACCCGCTCGAAAAGCTTACCAGCCGTATTCCTTCGAAGTACGACGTTTGGTTCGCGAGTACAGGCATCGCGCCTGCGTTCATTCAAGCAGGAGGAGTGAAGTCGGCGTATGGAGGTTTGAACCTGTCCACCGGGAAGCACGACCTGGTAGTAGAAGCCGAGACCGGCAGTCAATCGATTCAGGATGCGCCTGTACCGGAATCGATCGTGGATTGGGTTTTGGGCAACGCACCCACTGCTGCGAGAGGATTATTGCGCCAATAGACGCACTTCAGGGCGCGTTCCGACCATTAGATTGTTGTAAATACAGATTCAGCCGAATGGCGCCCACCGTGCAATCCACTGGCCGGAGGCCCTGATGGCATATATCATTACGAACACTTGCACCAAGGACGAACTGTGTATCGATGCTTGCCCGGTGGATTGCATCCATCCCAAGTCGAGCGAGGCCCGCTTTGCGGAGTCCGAGCAGTTGTACGTCGACCCGGAGACCTGCGTTGATTGCGGCGCGTGCGTTCCGGTTTGCCCCACGTCATCGATCTATGTCGATTCGGATCTGCCCGAAGAACTGGCCGTGTTCACGGAGATGAACGCCTCGTATTACAAGAACTGAGTCAAAGTGGAAGCTGCGGAGTAGCGATAGGGAACGCTGCTCCGCGCCCGCTTACAGCTTCAACCCTCCGCCTTCGCTGACGAAATTCTTGTTCCATTCCGGGATCTCCACCACCACGTCGCCCTTGATCACTGCCTGGCAGCCGAGCCGCGAGTGCAGCGTCAAACCGGGAGCCATGTCCAGCCGGTCGGCTTCGTCATCGTCCATTTCGGTCAGGTTGGCGTCGCCCTCCTTAACAACGACGTGGCAGGTGGTGCAGGCACAACTTCCGCCGCACGCATGATCCAGGTGGATGCCGAAATTCAGACATACATCCAGCAGCGATTCCGGCTTGCCATGCTCGGAAAACGGCATCTTTCCGGACTCGAACTCAACCGTCCGACCTTCCGGCAGTATGGTGACTTTGGGCACGTGACGATTATAGCGTGCGGTCGAAGTGCAGATTCACCAGATTCTCTATCGAGTTACTGTGCTAACATCACATACATGGACTCGAACACCCGAAGCATTGCGAAAGCGATCAGCTATCGTGTCCTGGGCTCGGTCTCGACGGGTGTGATTGTCTTCATCTTCAGCGGCGACGCCACCGTATCGGTGGGTGTCGGGGTTTTAGATGTGGTGGTGAAAATGGCTCTGTATTACATTCACGAGCGCATTTGGAATCACATCACCTTCGGACGGCAGCGCCCGCCCGAATACGAAATTTAAGATGAAAGTGTCTGCCGGGCGATAAGCCGGTTTCTGTCTCCCTTTCGTGAGAAAGGGCGGCGATCATTCCTCTAGGCCGGACATTGCTGCCCCGCTCATCAGCGACCTACCCGGGAGCTTAAATGGAGCGGGCCGCTCCAACTCCCCTATTTGGTCTTGCTCCGTATGGGGTTTACCCTGCCGGTTCCATTGCTGGAACCGCGGTGCGCTCTTACCGCACCATTTCACCCTTACCAGACCGAAATCCGGCGGTATATTTTCTGTGGCACTTTCCGTAGAACGAGCCTCTCGGCTGCTCCCCCGGCCGTTAGCCGGCATACTGCCCTGTGGAGACCGGACTTTCCTCCCGCACGAGGCGGGCGATCGCCTGCCCGGCAGACAACGCCGTTAGTATAGCAAGGATCATGACACCATCTGTTTGATTTCGCGTCCACTATTGCAGTCTCTCGCGGGACGTCGACGCCGATGGTGTGCGCCGCGATATCTAAAGATTCGCCCCGACTTAGTAACATGCCTTACTCTCTTGACGTACTCGTTGCTTACACGGGTGACGAGGCGCCAAGCAAGGCAAATGCTGAAACGGACCGCGAAAAACTGCGTCTTATGAACGGTTTAGTGTATGATGCAAGTTATCGGCCTTTCGTTGCTTCGGGGAGACCGGCATCAAACTAAGAGTTAAGAAAGATAAGAATAAGAGGGGGAGTAAACATGCGGTACCAGCGGTACGTTTCGATACTGTTTCTCTTCACGTTACTCACTACCTGTGCGTTTGCACAGGGATTGAATACAACGGCATCCAAGGATGACTGGGAAGAGATCAATTTCGAATTCAACTCACCGGTGCTAACGGACGGCTATCCCAGCCTCCTTCGGCTCGCGGAGTTATTGCAGAAACATCCGGATTACAAAGTACGGCTTGAGGGCCACGCGGACGTAATTGGCTCAAACCGCTACAACGAGCGACTTGGACAACGGCGTGCAGACGCCGTGAAGGCGTTTCTGGTGAAGTACGGCGCCGGAAACGGGCAAGTCACCAGCGCCACGTTCGGCGAAACTCAACCAAAGATTCCTAGCCGGGATAAGGAAGCGCGTTTCATGAACCGTCGAGTGTTCATGACCGTAACAGACGGGCAAGGTCGAACGGTTCTCGATCGCGGAGGCATAAACGAAGCGATCAAAACCATGGACGATCTGTTTGCGCTTCAGAAGAAGTGCTGCGACGACATCCTGCGGCGCCTCGACAAGTTGGACGACATCGCCAACATGTTAACCAAGATGGTTGCCGAGAATGACTCGCTTCGTAAGGAGCTCGGCGGCCTGCGTCAGGCTCACGATGAGCTCGACAAGTACGTGAAGGCGCTACCCAAGCCGCTCACCGAGCAGCAGACGGCTTCGATTGTTGATACTCGCACCGCGGAGCAGATCGAACGCGCCCGCATGCCTCGCTTCTCCCTGATCAACGTCAATGCAGGCGCCGACCAGAGCGGCAACCTGACAGCTACTGGCCGCGGCCGTCTGTTCCTGCCCTTTAAGGAACAGCTCGCGATTCAGTTGCAGGGCGAATACATGTACTTCCGTGATCGCCAGGAAGGTCAGGCCGACATCGGTCTCGTCAACCGCTTCATGCCGCGCGCGCAGGCTGGTTTGTTTGCCAGCTTCAAGCACGTGAACTTCAGTGGACGCGATCCGGGCCGCAACATCTTCACCGATCGTCCAGTGACGCAGTTCGATACCGGCCAGATGACCGGCAACGGTCTGCTCGGCCAGGCGTCGTTGACGTTGGATTATCTGTTTACCCGCGGCAAGGTGGGCGTCTTCGGTTCGAAGGGCTTCCTGCAGGATGCCGTTCTCGGCCGCTTCGCTACACAAAACCGCAACGTGTTCACGGAGTACTTCCTGCGCACGGTTGACCAGGTCGGCCTAAGCACCACGGTTGGTCTGATGGGCGACGTGTACTTGGAAGGTAACCTCGGCTACCTCAAGAGCCGCGCTAACGCCGATCGCGTCGGCGGCACCGCCCGTTTCGTGTTCCCCTTCAGCGAGCGCCTGGCGTTCACACTGGAAGGCGGCATGAACGAGACGCTAGTCAGCGTGTCCAACACGGGCCGCGTTGTTGCCGGTTTGCAGTTCGGCAATTTCATGCGTCCGAAGGATTACCTGGAAGGCTACAACGGAGTTCAGCACGCGGTTCCGGTGGATGTGCCTCGCGTCCGGTATGAAGTCATGACTCGTACCGTCCGCACAGGCAACGACGCTCCGGTAGCCGACGCGGGTCCCGACCAGCTCGGTATCGGCGCCGGTTCCATTACGCTGGACGCCAGCGGTTCGCAAGATCCGGAAGGCGAAGCGCTCACCTATCAGTGGACCCAGGTTGCTGGTCCGGCAGTCTCGCTCTCGGGTATGAACACCGCTCGGGCGACGTTCACCGCGGCCGAAGGCCAGAGCTATGGCTTCCGTGTCGTGGTAAAGGACCCGCAAGGGTTGCAGGGCTCGGACAGCATCACCATCACCACCAGCACCACCCAGCCCGTCCAGATCGCTCGCTTCCAGGCCAGCCCGGATCGGATCCGTGCCGGCCAACAGGCAACTATCGACTGGCAGGTTCTGAACGCCGACTCGGTTACGATTTCGCCTGAAATTGGAACCGTTTCTTCGAACGGCACGCGTACGGTTTCTCCGCGCACCACCACGCAGTATCGCCTCACGGCTCGTAATCGTACGGGTGAAGTGACGGCGACCACCACCGTAGTGGTTGAGGAAGAGCCCGCCGCCAGCTTCACGACTTGCAGCGTTTCGCCGATGAACATCATGGCAGGCGAGAGCGCCACCATTACCTACGCGACCTCCAATGCCGAAACCGTCAGCATCAGCGGCGGCATCGGCAATGTGGCTACCAGCGGCACACAGGTTGTCAGCCCGACGCAGACCACCACCTATACGCTCACGGCGAACAATGCGCGTGGGCCGGTCACTTGCAACCTGACCGTTCAGGTGACGCAGGGCACCGCTCCGCGGGTCCTCCGCTTCACGGCTGACCCGGCGAGCATCACCTCAGGCAACGCTTCCACTCTGAACTGGGCCGTAGAGAACGCCCAGACCGTGACGATCTCGACTCTTGGGACCGTTCAGAATTCAGGGACCCGGGAAGTTCGTCCGACGCAGACGACCACTTACACTCTGACCGCGACCAACGCGAACGGTTCGGTCACCTCTACCACGACGGTGACAGTGACTGCCGGCCCTGGACCGAACCCGGGCGGCGGCGCTCCGACGTTGACGGGTTGCTCGGCGAGTCCAACCACGTCGCCGGCTCCCGGACAGCCGGTAGTGATCAGCTTCCTGAGCACCAACGCGACCAGCGTGGCGTTCTCGCCCACCGTCACCGGTGTGGGCCTTGCTGGGCCGATCACGGTACGTCCGACGGCTAGCACCACCTACACAATTACGGCTACAGGAGCGAACAACCAGACCGCGACTTGTACAGTTGCGATCACCGTAACTCCGACGCCGGCTCCTCCGGCGGCCGTAATCACCGGACCGGAAGTCATCGAGACGTTCAGCCGCGAAGTTGTTTTGAATGCTGACGTATCGGCGAACCCGACCGGTGGCGCACTCACCTACGTTTGGACGCCGCTCGGAACGGGCGCTGCTGTGCTCGATCAGGGCCAGCCCCGCACTCGTGTCCAACTTGGCGGTCTGGCAGGCGACTACCAGTTCCGCTTGACGGTTCGTAACCCGACGGGTCAGGAATCGAGCGCGATCGTAACCGTTCGGTTCCGTTCGTCCACCATCCCATAAACCGCGACTGAAAACGCCGTCAAAGAACGCCGGATACGGTTCGCCGTATCCGGCGTTTTTCTTTGTACAGCGGAGCAAAGTCGCAAGACACACCAAACAACCTCACAGAGCCGCTGATTGTTTTCGCACTCACGATCCAAGCGCGACGAGCGTCTAATCGCTTGAATAAGCCTCGTACAGTTGTCACTTTCCATTCGGAGCAGTTCAACAGCACTGTTGTTCGCCCGTATTTCCTGAATACCCTATCTTTCGGGGACGACGTCGCGCAACACATCGTGTATGAGCTGCGGCGTCGCGGTTATCGCGCCGACGAACCCGCGCAGGAGGACTTCGGTTGGTACTTCCGCTTCTGGGCAGGCGGGAGCGCGCATTTGTTCGTCATCGGCCGCCGACCGGTGGAAGGCGACTGGCTAGGCTCCATCGAGCGTGTGCCTTTCCTGCTGCTGAAGCGCAGCGTTGACCTCGCGGCCGCTCAGGCGATTCAGGACGCGCTGGAAGACCGCGAGATCTTCCAGTCCCTGCGATGGCATTTTGCCGAGGTATTTGATTCCGGCGATGAGGAAAGCGGCGCTACTTCGCCCTAAGCGCAACTATCCGGCCGACTCGCGGAGGAACTTGGCCGCTTCTTCCGGCGGCGTTGGATTCACGTAGAACCCCGTACCCCATTCAAAACCCGCTAAGTGAACCAGCTTGGGGATTAGCTCAATGTGCCAGTGGTAGTGCGCCATAGGCTGATCCTGCACCGGGGCGGTGTGCAGCATCATGTTGTACGCGGGATGCTCCAACGTTGCATCGATCTTCCTCAGGACCGACTTCAGCGCCGGCGCGAGATCGTGGATCTCGGCGTGCGACATATTCTCGGCATGCGAGTTGTGCGCCTTCGGGATGATCCAGGTTTCGAACGGAAATCTTGACGCATAGGGCGAGACCACCAGAAAGTGCTCGCTATCGTGCACGACTCGGACAAGCGAGTCGGCTTCCTGCGCCAATATGTCGCAGTAGATGCAGCGATCCTTGTATTCGTAGTGCCGCTTGGCCCCGTCCAACTCTTCCTGGACGCGCTTGGGAACCACGGGCAAAGCAATCAACTGCGAGTGCGTGTGTTCCAGCATCGCTCCTGCCGCCTCGCCATGATTCTTGCAGAGCAGCAAGTAACGAAGCCGCACATCGCGACGCAGATCGAGCACCCGGTCGCGGAATGCCCAGAACAGGTCCTCGACACGCTTGTCCGGCATGGTCGCGAGCGTCTGAAAATGATCGGGCGTTTCGATGATAACCTCGTGCGCGCCAATGCCCTCCATCTTGTCGTAAAGGCCTTCGGCCTTGCGAGTCAAGGCTCCTTCTACGCGCAGAACGGGGAACTTAGCGGAAATCGCTCGCAAGCTCCAGCCGGGCTCATTTGGTCCGCCCCGAGTACGATAAGCGAGAACCTCGGGAGGCGTTCGCAACTCATTGCCGGAGCAATAAGGGCAGAATCGTACCCCCTTGATTTCGACTTTTTGTCGGGTGAAGTCACTCGGGCGTTTGGCCCGGTCGGTCGCGATGATTACCCACCGGCCGGTCACCGGGTCCTTACGTAGCTCAGGCATTCAGACGATGAGAACTCTCGATTATAGCGGACGCGAAAACGCGCCCTTCAGGTGTTCGATCCGGGGACGCTCACTGCCCAGCAGGATGCTGACGATGTCGAATCGCAGACAGTCGTACGCAAGATCGGCTTCCCGAACGTAGCGGGCGGCGGTCCGTCGTAAATTGTCCCGCTTGGCGGCATCCACAGCCTCTTCGGGGAGGCCGAACGCGGCTGAGGCGCGCGCCTTTACCTCCACCACGACCAGTTCCGGTCCGTCCCACGCTACCAGGTCTAATTCGCCGGAACCATCCTCGGCACGCCAGTTCCGGGCCACTACTCGATACCCGAGTTTCTGCAAAAACCGATGCGCCAGATCCTCGCCTCGAGCGCCCCAGGCGTGATCAGGATTGTCGCGCCGCAGACGCGCCCGATGCCGGAGCCAGTCGCTCAGCCGCCAAAGAACGTTCACCGGCCGACCCTTCTTTCACCAATCGCCATTCGATCACCTTCCCGCGAACGACGAAGCACAGGTAGTGCTCCCAAAACCGGCGAAACCGGGGGAACGCGTTCACAAGCAGTTCGAATCCCAGATACCGCCACAAAGCTAGTACCTTGACATGGACCGATTTCTCACGAAATCGTGCGCGGGAATAATAGCCGAAGCCGGCGTCGGCATGGTAGAAATACCGAAGCGAAAACGTGTTCAGGTGCCACCGATGCGTCGGATCACAGAACGAACTGAAGTCCGTATAATGCGGCGTCACGATGTAGGCTTCCCCGCCTGACCGTAGCAGCCGGTGGAACTCTTCCATCGTTCGAATCACATCCCCTACATGTTCAATTACATGGATCGCGCGCAGTTGATCGAACGACTCGTCGGCGAACGGATAAGGATAGCTGTCCAGGTCACACAGCACGTCAGCTCGAGTTCCCGGAATGCGATCAATCCCGATCGCCCCCGGGTATTTGTTCATCCCGCAGCCGACGTCGAGGACGCGCGGTCGTTCGCCAGAAGGGTGAGACACTCTTCCAGTGTATCGACGGCCCAACCGGCTTGCTCCTGCGTGATGACGAGCGGTGGACACAGACGAATCGAGTTCTGGCCGCAGCCCAGGATCAGCAATCCTCGCTCGAAGGCAAGTAACTCCAGTTCATCCCGAAGTTGCGGCGCCCGCTGCTTCGTACCCTGGTCGTACACCAATTCGAACCCAATCATCAGGCCGAGCCCCCGTACATCGCCGACGATCGGGAAGCGCGACGGCCAGGTACGGAGGCGATCCAGAATGTACGCCCCTACCCTCGCGGCATTCGCGATCAGTTCCTCTTCGAGCAACTGGATGGTGGCCAAAGACGCCGCGATCGACACCGGATTGCCTCCGAAGGTAGAAGCATGCGCTCCGGGAGTCCAGGTCATGATCTCGGCCCGAGCCACAGCCGCCGACAACGGCAGCCCGCTCGCAATGCCTTTTGCCAGCGTAATGATGTCAGCCTTGGCGTCGAAATGCTCGGCTGCGAACATCCTGCCGGTGCGCCCCATGCCCGATTGCACTTCGTCAAATACCAGGAGAATGCCGTGCCGCTGCGCCAGAGCGTGCAGTTCGTCCATGAACTTGCGAGGCGGCACCAGGTATCCGCCTTCGCCCTGAACCGGCTCGAGGAAAATAGCCGCTACTTCCTCCGGCGGCATTACATGTCGAAAGACAACCTGTTCGATATGGCGCACGCACTCGACAGCGCATCGGTCCGGCGTAGTTCCGTAAGGGCAACGGTAGCAGTTCGGATACGGCACGTGTTGCACTCCGGGAACCATCGGGAAGAAGCCTTTCTTCTGCACATTCTTACTGCCTGTCAGCGATAAGGCGCCCATTGTGCGTCCGTGGAAGGAACCGAAAAAGGCGATGAACTGCTGCCTGCCTGTGTGATAGCGAGCCATCTTCATCGCGGCTTCAATCGCCTCTGCCCCCGAGTTGCCGAAGTATACCCGGCGCGGTCCTCCGCCGGGCGCAAGTGCCGCTAATTTCTCAGCAAGCTCAACCATGCACTCGTAGTAGAAGTCGGTGCCCGACATATGGAGGAACTGCTCCGCCTGATCGCGCACAGCCTTCACCACACGCGGATGCGAATGCCCGGTTGCGACCACGGCAATTCCCGCATTGCAATCTAGAAAGCGATTGCCGTCAACATCCTCCACCATCGCCCCCTCGCCGCGGGCCATGACGAAGGGGTAAGGACGCGTATACGAGGGCGAAAGCACTGCATGGTCGCGCACAATAATTGCCTGGGCGCGGGGCCCCGGCAGTGGAGTGACAATGCGCGGAACAAGAGGATTACCCATAACGGTACCGGCCTCCCGGGTGGTGCGATATCGATGTTGACAGGGATGTGCCGAACGCGAAGCGAGCGATTAGTCGCAGCCGAACAACGAAGGACGAGCTATGGACGGACGCGCCATGCCACAGGCATTTTAGCTCAGCCCCGTGCTGTCTGCGTACAAGTCACCGTTGCCTGTTCGAGCATTAAACCTCGGCTCGACGCGTGATAACGTAGTCGCGACACCTCTCATGCGCTACCGCCATCGAGTGCTTGGCTTCTTATTCTTCCTGTCGATCATCACGTATCTCGACCGAGTGTGTATCTCGGTCGCCGGTCCGCGCATGCAAGCCGACCTGAACCTCACCCCTGAGCAGTGGGGTTGGGTCGTAGGGCTCTTCACGCTCTCCTACGCAGCATTTGAAATCCCCAGCGGGTCGATGGCTGACCGCATCGGCCCCCGCAAAGTGCTCACGCGAATCGTGGCGTGGTGGTCCGTATTCACCACCCTCACCGGCACGGTCTCAAACTTCTTCGCTCTATTGTTTGTCCGATTTGCATTCGGCGCGGGTGAAGCCGGCGCATACCCGAGCAGTTCGTCGGCGATCTCTCGCTGGTTTCCCGTGGTGGAGCGGGGTCGCGCACACGGCACGGTGTGGATGGCGAGCCGTCTAGGCGGAGCTATGGCGCCCTTGCTGGTTGTACCCATTCAGATTGCCTATGGCTGGCGGATGTCGTTCTACATCTTCGGCGTGGTGGGCCTTATCTGGTGCGTGTTCTGGTACATCTGGTATCGCGATCATCCCGCCGAGAAGGAGGGCGTTACGCAGGCGGAGTTGAAGGAGATCGGCGGCGGCGTTCGCGGAGCGCATGTGAGTCTTCCCTGGGCATCCGCCCTGAAGAGCGGCAATCTTTGGAAGATCATGTTGATGTATCACACCTACTGCTGGGGGAGCTACTTCTACCTGTCATGGCTGCACACCTATCTGCAGAAAGGCCGTGGATTCAGCGAAGCCGATATGAAGATCTACTCGATGCTGCCCTTTCTTGCGGGCGCATGCGGGAATATGTTTGGCGGCTGGCTCAGCGATAGCCTCGTGCGGCGCTTCGGTTTGAAGCTGGGGCGCAATGTAGTGGGCGCCACCGGACTGGCAGTATCGTCGCTGTGCCTCTTCGGCACCGCGCTCACCGGCAACAAATACATGGCGGTGTTCTTCCTGACGTTCGGATATTTCAGCATGGATTGCATGCTACCGGTGTCGTGGTCCATCTGCCTGGATGTAGGCCGCAGATATGCCGGCGCGGTTACGGGCGCGATGAACATGGCCGGCCAGGCGGGTTCGTTCATCTCTTCAGTAGCATTCGGATACATGGTGACGTACTTCGGCAATTACAACGAACCCCTGCTCCTGTTTGCGGCGATGCTCGCCGTCAGCGCCGCTATATACACGCGGATCGATCCGACCGAGCAGTTGGCGCCTGAGACACAGCCGGAGCCTGAACCTGTCGGCGCTTATTAGCCGCCACGGGAAGTCTGCCGCTGTTAACTTAGAAGATAGAGCGCCATGCGCCTGTTTACCGGAATCGCTTTGCCGGCCGACATAGCCGACAACCTCAACCGACTGATCGACGGTTTGCGCCCCGCCGCGCATTTCAAGTGGACGCCTGCGTACAACCTGCATCTGACCACCAAGTTCATCGGCGAATGGCCGGAGGATCGCCTCCCGGAACTCACGGGTGTGCTGGCGACCCTCCGCCGCGGGAGGGCGCCCATCGCAATCTCCGTTGCAGGAATCGGTTGGTTCCCCAATCCTCACCACCCCCGTGTTCTGTGGACCGGGGTGAAGGCCGGGCCGGACTTGGCCCAGCTCGCTGCAGATACGGACGAAGCGGTCGCCACCCTCGGCATTGCGCGCGAAACCAAGCCGTATTCACCGCACCTGACCCTGGCTCGCATCAAAGACGTCGTCCCTTTGACAAAGATTCGGCAGGCCATCGCCGATCTGCCGTCGGCAGACTTCGGCTCGTTCGTCGCTGATCGGTTCCACCTGTATCTGAGCAAGCCCGGACCCACAGGATCGATCTACACAAAGCTGGCGGAGATTCCACTTCTACCCGAATGACACTCATCCTGGTTCTGGTTGCGGCGTACCTGATCGGCGGTATCCCGTTCGGCTATCTTTTGGTCAAGCTGAAGAGCGGAGCAGACGTGCGCGCGATGGGCAGCGGCAACATCGGCGCGACCAACGTGCTGCGAACCACGGGCCGAGGGCTCGGCGTCTTGACCCTTCTTCTCGATATCGGCAAAGGCGCCCTGGCGGTGTGGCTCGCCGATTACTTGACGGACCACTCATTGACTGCCATGGCACTGGCAGCTTTGGCGGTGATGGCGGGTCACGCGTTCCCCATCTTCCTGAAGTTCAAGGGAGGCAAAGCAGTCGCCAGCTTTGTCGGCGCGTTTCTTTATCTGTGTCCCTTGCCGCTCCTGACGGTGCTGGTTGTCTTCGTGATCACGGTTGGCTTCACGCGATACATCTCGCTGGGAT
>DASQDN010000336.1:0-5330 GCA_035634155.1 Bryobacteraceae bacterium
GAGCGACCTGTCAACCCCTGAACCAGGCTGACAGTTGGATCCGGGAATGAGGCCGGCTTTCCCTCGCAAGGAGGGAAGCCGGCCTTTCCTTTTTGTGCGTGCCGATTTGGCGCGGCGAAGCGAACCCTTGCCTTGTGAGCACCCTTCTGGCATTCAGACAACCTTCGACGCGCGGCGTAGCTCGAGTGCTCGCGAGCCACCAGACCGCTATAGCCCATCAACTGCAGTGGGCTCTGAAAGCGGGAAAGTGACCTGAGTTCGGAAACAAGGGTGGCCGCAGTAGTTTGCGCCACTCCTAGCAGTGCTTGCAGCGCCTCAATGACACATTTGATCTCGGCCGGCGCTTCCTGCACCGAGTCCCGCAACGCCTCCTGAGCCGCATCCGGGACCCCACCGGCGTGAGTTCCCCCGCTCGGGAGCACCGCGCCAGCTTCTCGGCATCCCGGCGGTCTGTCTTCACCCGGTCTCCGGCCTTGCTTCGGAGCCAGACTCGGCGCGATACGGTAGGTAGCCCGTCGGCCCCGCTTCATAGCAGGCTTTCAATTGCTGGACCGGACCGAGCCCGGCAATCAGCTTCCGGACCGATGCCAACCGGTTCGAGATCACACCGTGCGACCGAACCTCGCCGGGGTCACTCGGTATCGACTAAGCGAAGTCCGTTGCAATCTGCGCAGGTTCCCGCATTGGGTCCCCGAGAAGTATATTTGTAACGGTTAGATGAGGGAAGCTCCTGTTTAGACAGGAGTCGTTTGGCTCACGCGCTTGACATAGGTAAGCCGGATTTCCTACGATGGAATGGTTTAGCGAGTTGTTCAGCCTTTCTGCTACCCCTACCAGAGCGGGCGTTGTTGTTCTGACGCCAGCGGTCGGGCGGTAGGTCCTTGTTACTGGGACATTATCGCAGGCTATGGTAGCCCGGCGGAGGCCAGCCCCGCTGCTTGACCGGTTACTCCGGCGCGAACATGGGCTGTATCACAAGGGTTTACCCCTCGCGTTGAATCGAGTTCCTGTCGGCGAGTTGTGGTTAGGTGGCTTTTCAAGCCAATGATCGCGCCGCTGATAACCAACGGTTCCCAAAGAAGTCGAGTTCAAGTTCAGGTTCCAAGAAGAGAGGATTTTGCGTGCCTACGTTCAATCAGCTTGTCCGAAAGGGTCGGAAGCCGACTCGTTATAAGACGGCGAGTCCGGCGCTGCAAGCGTGCCCGCAGAAGCGCGGCGTCTGTACGCGTGTGTACACCACGACCCCGAAGAAGCCGAACTCGGCGCTCCGGAAAGTGGCGCGTGTTCGCCTGACCAACAAGATCGAAGTGACCACGTACATCCCAGGTGTCGGCCACAACCTGCAGGAGCACTCGATTGTGCTGATCCGCGGCGGCCGTGTGAAGGATCTTCCGGGTGTTCGTTATCACGTAGTGCGCGGAACGCTGGATACGGCGGGTGTCGCCAACCGCAAGCAAAGCCGTTCCAAGTATGGAGCCAAGCGTCCGAAGGGCGGCGCAGCGGCCCCGGCCAAAGGCAAGAAGTAAACAAGGGTTAAAGAGATGAGCAGACGACGCAGAGCGGAAATTCGCGAGATTCAGGCGGATCCGGTTTACAACTCGACACTGGCAGAAAAGTTCATCAACTCCATGATGTGGGACGGGAAGAAGACCACCGCCCAGAACATCTTTTACAGCGCCATGGAGAAGATCGGCGAGCGTGCGCAGGACGAGTCGCTGAAGGTATTCAAGAAGGCCGTCGAGAACGCCAAGCCGCTGCTCGAAGTAAAGACGCGGCGCGTGGGCGGCGCCAACTACCAGGTTCCTGTGGAAGTTCCTCAGAACCGGCGCACGGCGCTGGCGATCCGCTGGATTCTGAACGGAGCTCGTAGCCGTCCGGACAAGGGCATGCCCGAGCGCCTCGCCAATGAGCTGCTCGATGCGGCGAACCTTCGTGGCGGAGCAATCAAGAAGAAAGACGACGTTCACCGTATGGCCGAGGCCAACAAAGCCTTCGCCCATTACCGTTGGTAGAGGTTTTGTAGGTTTTTACTTTTTATGGCACGCACCGTACCACTTCAGAGAATGCGCAATATCGGCATCATGGCGCACATCGATGCCGGCAAAACCACAACGACCGAGCGCATCCTGTACTACACCGGCCGAACCCACAAGATCGGCGAAGTCCACGAAGGCACAGCCACGATGGACTGGATGGAGCAGGAGCAGGAGCGCGGAATCACCATCACGTCCGCGGCAACAACCTGCGAATGGGGTGATACGACGATCAACATCATCGACACGCCCGGTCACGTGGATTTTACGGCGGAAGTGGAGCGCAGCCTGCGTGTACTTGACGGCGCGGTAGCCGTATTCGACGCTGTTGCTGGTGTCCAGCCTCAGTCGGAAACGGTGTGGCGTCAGGCCGATAAGTACCGTGTGCCCCGCATCTGTTTCATGAACAAGATGGACCGGGTGGGCGCGGATTTCTACCGCTCGGTTGAAACCATTGTGGAGCGGCTTCGTGCACGCCCGGTAGCGATTCAGATTCCAGTGGGCGCCGAAGACAAGTTTGCGGGCGTAGTCGACCTGGTGACGATGAAAGCGCGCATCTGGCGCGATGAGACTCTCGGCGCCAAGTATGACGATGTCGAAATTCCTGCCGATCTGGCCGATCGCGCCAAGGAATATCGCGAAAAGCTGATTGAAGCGGTTTCCGAGAGCGACGACGCGCTGTTTGAGAAGTACATCGAAGGCACGCCGATCACGGAAGCCGAACTGATCGCCGGTATCCGCAAGGCGACCATCGGACAGAAGATCTTCCCCGTTATCTGCGGTTCGTCCTTCAAGAACAAGGGCGTGCAGAACATGCTGGATGCGGTGGTGGCGTACCTGCCTTCCCCGCTCGACGGTCCCGCGGTCCAGGGCGTGAATCCTGATACCGAAGAGGAAGTCGTGCGAGAAGCCAAGGATGCCGAACCCTTCAGCGCGCTGATCTTTAAGATCATGACCGACCCGTTCGTGGGTCAGCTTTGCTTCCTCCGTGTGTATTCGGGCAAGTTGAACACCGGCGATACCGTCCTGAACTCGATCAAGAACAAGAAAGAGCGTATCGGCCGCCTGGTCAAAATGCACGCCAACAAGCGTGAGGAAATCCAGGAAATTCTCGCGGGCGACATTTGCGCTGCTGTGGGCTTGAAGACCGCGGGCACTGGTGACACCATCTGCGCCGACGGCTCGCCTGTGGTTCTCGAGAAGATCGACTTCCCGACGCCTGTCATTCAGCTCGCGATTGAGCCGAAGACGAAGGCCGATCAGGAAAAGCTGGGTGTCGCGATCGCCAAGTTGGTTAACGAAGATCCGACCCTGAAGGTCAACACCGATCCCGAAACCGGCCAGACGATTCTTGCCGGCATGGGCGAGTTGCACCTTGAAATTATCGTCGACCGCATGAAGCGCGAATTCAACGTGGAGGCGAATGTTGGTAAGCCGCAGGTCGCCTACCGCGAGACGATTCGCAACACGGCCGAATACGAGTACACGCACAAGAAGCAGACCGGCGGTAGCGGCCAATACGCCAAGGTGAAATTGCGGGTCGAGCCGAACACGGAAACCGACTTCGAGTTCAACAATGAAGTCCACGGCGGCGCGATTCCGAAGGAATTCATTTCGGCGGTGGAAAAGGGTGTGGCCGAGACGCTGGAAGGCGGCGTTCTCGCGGGCTTCCCCTTGAACAACATCAAAGTGGCGGTGATCGACGGCGACTATCACGATGTCGATTCGTCGGAAATGGCCTTCAAGATCTGCTCTTCAATCTGCGCCAAAGAAGCATTCCGCCGCGCTAAAGCTGTCCTGCTGGAGCCGGTCATGCGAGTGGAAGTAGTGGTTCCGGACGAGTACATGGGTCCGGTCAACGGCGATCTGATTTCCCGCCGTGGTCGCCTCGAAGGCACCGAAATGATGGGTGGCACGCACATTATCAAAGCGATGGTGCCGCTGAGCCAGATGTTCGGCTACGCCACTGAGTTGCGTTCGCGGACGCAGGGTCGCGGCGCCTTCACAATGCACTTCGGCCAGTACGAAGAAGTGCCGCGCTCGATTGCGGAAGAGATTGTCAGCAAGGCCCAGGGCAAGGTAGCGGGCTAAAGCCAGTTTTCAACGAGTCAACCAGGAGAGATAATCCATGGCGAAAGAGAAATTTGACCGCAGCAAACCGCACGTCAATATTGGGACGATCGGACACATCGACCACGGCAAGACGACGCTGACGGCGGCGATCACCAAGACGCTCGCGAAGAACAACCCGAAGGTCAAGATTCGCGACTTCGACTCCATTGACAACGCGCCGGAAGAAAAGGCTCGTGGTATCACAATCGCCACGGCGCACGTGGAGTATGAGACCAAGGCGCGGCACTACGCGCACGTCGATTGCCCCGGCCACGCCGACTACATCAAGAACATGATCACGGGCGCGGCCCAGATGGACGGCGCGATCCTGGTTGTGGCTGCGACCGACGGCCCGATGCCGCAGACGCGTGAGCACATTCTGCTGGCTCGTCAGGTAGGTGTGCCGTACATCGTGGTCGCCTTGAACAAGGTCGACATGGTGGAAGACGCCGAGCTGCTGGAGCTGGTGGAACTGGAAGTTCGTGAGCTGCTGTCCAAGTATCAATTCCCGGGCGACGATCTGCCGATCGTTCGTGTCAGCGCGCTGGGCGCGTTGAACGGCGAAGAGCAGTGGGCCAAATCGGTAGAAGAGCTGATGGACGCGGTGGACCAGTATGTCCCGGTTCCCGAGCGCGTCACCGATAAGCCGTTCCTGATGCCGATCGAAGACATCTTCTCGATTCAGGGCCGCGGCACGGTGGTTACCGGCCGTATTGAGACCGGTATCTGCAAGGTCGGCGAAGAAATGGAAATCGTCGGTTTCCGTGAGACCCGCAAGACGGTGATCACGGGCATTGAAATGTTTAAGAAGCTGCTGGAAGAAGGTCGCGCGGGCGACAACAGCGGACTTCTGCTGCGCGGCATTGAAAAGAACGACGTCGAGCGCGGCCAGGTTATCGCCAAGCCGGGCACGATCAAGCCGCACACCAAGTTCAAGGGCGAAGTCTACGTGCTGTCCAAGGACGAAGGCGGTCGTCACACACCGTTCTTCAACGGCTATCGTCCGCAGTTCTACTTCCGTACGACGGACGTGACGGGCGTGGCGAAGTTGCCGGAAGGCACCGAGATGGTGATGCCCGGCGACAACGTGCAGCTCGAAGTGGAATTGATCACACCGGTCGCCATGGCCAAGGGCTTGCGCTTTGCAATTCGCGAAGGCGGCCGCACGGTCGGCGCGGGCACGGT
>DASQDN010000337.1:0-3971 GCA_035634155.1 Bryobacteraceae bacterium
GGGACCGATCCGCGCGAAGCCGTCGCATTCCATGGCAGCAGCAGCGCCACCGGCGTTATCTCGGTGGACGGCGTCGCCCCCAAGGAGAACGACGCGGTTTCCGTCTCATTCGGTGAAGAAGGCGAGCAGCGGACATACTCCTATACCGTGAAGAAAGATGACACGGTCCGTAACATTCGTGACGGGCTGATCGAGTTGATCAATGCCGCCGAAGACGAGCAGGTGGTGGCGTCGCCGGGAGGCGTGTTCACACGTATCTTCCTTCAATCGAAGAAGACCGGCTCCGAGGGTGAAGGCCTGCGCTACACCGCCAAGGGGACGGACTCCGTCTTCATGACGGCGTATGGCGAGCGGCTCTGCTGCTCAAGCGAGGCGGGCGCGCCCATTACCGCCGACAATCCTGCGCGGCCGGGGGAACTGATTACGATCTACGCGACGGGCCTCGGACTCGTCCTGCCCGAAGAGGCGAAGTTCTCCACCATCACCGGATCCAAGTACCTGGGACCGGAGTTCAATTACACGAACACACCGGTGGACGACGCGATCGCAGGCGGCAAGACGGCGAACGTAATCTTCGCCGGCTTGAAGCGTGACGCCGTGGGCGTTTACGAAGTGAAGCTGCTGCTGAACAGCGACCTGCCGACCAATGCGCAGACCGAGCTGATCATCGCGCAGCAGATCTACGTCAGCAACATCGTTACCTTCCCGGTCGTCAATCCGAACGAATAGCCGAGTTGGTTCGCGGGTATAACTGCCGCTCCGAACGGCAGTTATACTCACATTCAGCATGAAAAAGCTCGCCGCTGTCCCTTTTGTCTTCCTCTTAACGCTGCTGTTCGGCCAGCAACCTCCTCCCGCTCCCGCTCCCACGATTGAAGAATACGAACCCCGCGCGATGCTGGTGGTCCCCAAAACGGAGGTCCCCCGCGCGAAGTACCCGTTCATCGACATTCACACGCACCAGCGCGACACGACCAAGCTCGATTCGTTCCTTAAGGACATGGACCGGATTAACATGCGCATCATGTTGAGCTCGCCCGTGCGGGGCAGCTTCGGCGCCAGGACCAAGCAATTCATCGACGGCATTAAAGCGCATCCGCAGGCGGCGCGTTTCGCCTCCATGACCAATATCGACTACAACGGCATCGGCTCGCCCGGATACGGCGAGAAGGCGGCCGCGCAGCTCGAGCAGGACATCAAGAACGGTGCTATCGGCATCAAGGTCCACAAGAACCTGGGCCAGACCGAGAAGGACATCAGCGGCAAGCGGGTTCCCGTCGACGACCCGCGCCTCGACCCCGTATGGCAGATGGCCGCCAGGTACAAGATCCCGGTGATGATTCACACCGCCGATCCCAAGCCGCTCTACGATCCCATGGACAAGTACAACGAGCGGTGGCTGGAACTACGTCTCCGACCGAATCGCGGCGATGTGGGCGCAGGCGTCTCCTGGGAGGAGCTGATGGCGGAGCAGCACCGCCTGTTCGCTCGCCATCCAAAGACCATCTTCGTTAACGCCCACATGGGCTGGCTGGCGCATGACCTGCAGAAGCTCGGCGAGATGCTGGACCGCATGCCAAACCTCCATCTGGAGTTCGCGGCGATTCTGGGCGAGCTCGGACGGCAGCCTCGCAACGCGCACCGCTTCTTTGTTAAGTATCAGGACCGGATCCTGTTCGGCAAAGACACCTACAACGTTGACGAGTACCCGTTCTACTTCCGCATGCTCGAAACCGACGATGATTGGATCGACAACATCCGCAAGTATCACGGGCTTTGGAAGCTATACGGACTGGGTCTCCCGGACGACGTCCTGAAGAAGGTGTACTACAAAAACGCGCTGCGTCTTTTCCCGAGCCTGCCCTCGGCCGGGTTCCCGCGCTAGCCGCAGCCGCCGAAATGACCCGCGACGAGACCTTAGCTCTGCTACGTGAAAGGATCGTCGCGTTCGCGGCATCTCGTATAGGAAGGGACACCGCCGAGGATCTCGCGCAGGAAGCCCTCATGTTGTTGGAAGAGAAGTATCCGCACGTGACGGAACTTCCTGAACTGCTCCCGCTGAGCCTGCAGATCGTCAGGTTCAAGATGGCGGGGGCGAGACGCAAATCCGTTCGTCGCGGCGAGTCGAGCCAGATCCCTGTCGACGAATTGCAATTGCCATCAGCAGCGTTGACTCCGGAAGAGCACACGCGGAGGCAGGAATCGGTGGAGCGGCTCAGCGCGGCCGTACAGAAGCTGGGAGAACGCTGTCGCGAGCTCTTCCGTCTGAAACTACTAGGAAGGAGCTTTGCCGAGATCCAGGAGCACTTCGGCGCGGCATCCATCAACACGGTTTATACGTGGGATGCGCGCTGCCGAAAGAATCTGCTGGACCTGATGGGCGGAAGGTGGGACGCATGACCGACGACGTACGCAAGCTGTTGGGCGGATACGCGACCGGTACGCTTTCCGACGACGAAAAGAAGGCTCTTTTCGACGCCGCCCTCCATGATGACGCCTTGTTCGCCGCACTCGCCGATGAGCACGCGCTGAAAGAGATCCTCGACGACAGCTCGGTTCGCGCCCGCCTCCTGCAGGCAACCGAAGAGCCACGCTTCACGGTGATAGGCTCACTTCGCGAATGGTTCGAAGCTCCCAAGTCAAAAGCGCTGGTTGCGACCGGCGCGGTACTGCTGGCCGTGATTGGTTTCCAGCAGGCGCGCCAGACACAAAACGAACCCAAATCTTCTATCACGGCCGAACTGCGCCGGCCTACGCCAGAGCAGCCGGTTGCGCCTGAAGCGGCCCCTCAGCAGAATCCGCGAGCGCTTATACAAAACGAAGCCAATTTGGATAGATCTCCCTCGGTTTCAACACGCCGCCAAGCGCCGGCGTCGGTTGCGACCACGCCGAATGCAGCAGCACCGAAAGCCGAGGGAGCGATAGTCGGGAACGTAGAAAGAGAAGTCGACGAGCAGAAACGCGTCGCTGTAAGCCAGTCGGCTCCGCCCCCGCCGCCGGCGGCCGCGCCCGCCCCGACAATCGTCGCGCCCGCAGAGAAAATGGCAGCGGTCGCTACCGAATCGGTTGAAGTTTCGACAGGAGCCGGCTTCCGCGCGGCAACGCCCGCGCGCGCGTCCGCCGACTCCTCCTCTGCTCTGCGGGCCTTCGAACGGGCGGCAGGGACATCCGTAACGCCGCTACGGTACGAGCTGCTGCGTCGCGACGCCGCCGGAAGCTTTCAGGCAGTCCCGCCAGACTACCTATTCACTCCCGGCGACGTCGTTCGCCTCCGAATCAGCAGCACTCGAAATGGCGTGGTCGGCATCTCCACAAATACCGCCAACACGACGAGCGCGCACGTTGTCCCTGCCAACACCTGGACCGAAGTCCCGCAGAACGGCGGTGTCACCATTACGGCTGACACCGCAAGGCTGGTGGTCGCCTTTGCCCCCGCAGAGCCGCCCACCAGCAGGCTTCTGGACTCGGCTGAGGTTCGCGCTAAGCAATCGGGCCCCACACCCGTCTCGCTAGAGATCCCCATCCGCCAGAAGAAGCCTTAAACTTTGCCTAAACCCACTCTTCACGAGCTCCAAGGACGAACAGCCGCCCCGGACCTGTTTGTTCAATCGAGAACTGGATACGAACCGCCACTTCATCTTCGCGATGGTTGGACCAGATGCGATAAATGCGTTCGATTTGCTGTGCAGTATTCATTTCAACTTCATTGTCGAATCGACAACAGCGCTTTTGGCGTCCAATGAGAGCGTCTGTGTTGAAAAGAAAGGCAGATAAAAATTCCGAAAACGCGTCAACGCCGCAAATGGGGGTATCCGTTTGAGGAAGATTCTGCGCATCGCCACGGGTGTGGGATTCATTCTCATCGGTATCGTGGGACTCATCATGCCGATCATGCCAGGATGGATCTTCATCATCCCCGGGTTGATGATTCTTTCCGAGTATTCCAAGACGTGCGCGCGTTTACTGGCATG
>DASQDN010000338.1:0-21977 GCA_035634155.1 Bryobacteraceae bacterium
TGGGATAGGCAGTGATAAAAGCGGTAGTGGTAATCGGCCACTTCCTGCTCCTTCACCGCGAACGCAAGCACGGCCTCTTCTTTCGACAGCACACAGGACGTCCAGGAGTTCTTGCTCTCCGATGGCTTGTCCAGCCGCACCATCTCACCCGAACGCCCTTGGCCGCGCTGCGACTTCTCCAGGTAAGGAACCAACAGAATCGAAATCTTCGGCAGTTGCGAAACGATGGACGGCGGCAGGGCCGCGATGGGCTCGTCGAGATACTCGCGAATGTCTTCCTCCGTGAGAGGAAGCGCCGCGAAGTAATAGGAGAACGGTTTTCGAAGCGGGATCATCTCCCGCCGGTGACGTTCTGCGAACTGGCCGACACTCAGATTAGTATCGGAAATTGGTGGCATCGAAGGATCACAATTCTAGCACCTGTTAGAAGGCACTGTATTGAGAGAAGTTTCCAGTTTCGCACATACTGCGGCTGTTGTGCTTGGGCGCTATTCTGGGGAGGATGCGACGACGCGTATTCCTGTCCCTGCCGGCAGCGGCGTACGCTGCCTCCGCGGACCTGTATAAGCGACTCTTCGCCGCCATCGATCGGATCGATGTTCTCGACACCCACGAGCACATCCTCCCCGAAGCCGAGCGCGCCAAACTCCCCATCGACTTCTTCACGCTCGCCGGCCACTACCTCATCGACGACCTGTCTTCCGCCGGTCTTCCCGCCGCTGACCGCGAGCGGATGGAGAAGCCCGATGTCCCCACTAAGGACAAATTCCGAGCCTTCAATGAGTATTGGCGATACGCCAAAGCGACAGGCTACGGCGAAGCGCTTCGCATTGCGATCCGCGATATCTACGGTATCGACGAAATCAGCGACCGCACCATTGAAAAAATCAACCAGGCGATCCGCGACCGCAACAAGCCGGGCTTGTATCGCGAAATCCTAAAGAAACGCTCCCGCATCCGCTACGCCATCAACGACGAGTATTGGCAGCCGAATCCCACTGCTGTTGACCCGGAATTTTTCCTCCTTGCCCGTAAGTTCGATTGGTTCGCCGCCCCCAGCACGCCCGAAGGACTCCACCGTCTTGAGCCGCTCGCGGGGATGGACATCCCGAACGTTCCTGCGCTGAAGAAGGCACTGGAGAAGCACTTCGTAGCTGGCGTAAAGCTCGGCATGGTAACCGCGAAATCCACCATGGCCTATCAACGCGACCTCCACTTTGCCGTGACTAGTGAAGCCGACGCTCAGACGGACTTCGAGAAACTCATGCGCGGCGAAGGCGTGGTCACCGACGAGAATCGCCGCCTCGACCGCCGCCCCTTCCGCGCACTTTCAAACCACCTGTTCCATCACTTGGTCCAACTGGCCGAAGCCCACAACATCCCGGTGCAAATCCACACCGGCATGCAAGCCGGCAACGGGAACTACATCGAGCACACGCAGCCAGCGCTGCTGACCAATCTCTTTCTCCGCTATCCGCGAGTCCAGTTCGACATCTTCCACATCGGCTTTCCCTATTCAGGAGAAGCCACCGTGCTGGGCAAGATGTTCCCCAACGTGTGGGTCGACTACTGCTGGATGCACATCATCTCCCCATCCGCGGCGCGCGCCGCGCTCCATCAGATGCTCGACTCGGTACCCGCCAACAAGATCTTCGGTTTCGGCGGCGACTACCGTTATCCCGAGCTGTCCTACGCGCACCTCGTGATGGCTCGCCGCAACATCGCGCGTGCAATGGCCGAACGTGTGGAGGACGGAGCCTGCACCGAAACCGAAGCCGTTGAAACCGCGCGCTGGCTTCTGTACGACAACCCGGCTCGAATGTTCCTCAAGCGCAATGGCTAAACGCGTCATCCTCGTTGCGGCGACCACCGGCTATCAGACCCAGGTCTTCGAAGAAGCCGCAAGGCGCCTGGGCTTTGACGTATCGCTCGCAATCGATCGCTGCCTGCACCTGGAAGGCTCCTGGGGCAAGCACGCAATCCCCGTGCGCTTCGAAGAGCCCGCGACCGCCGCCGCAACCCTGGCGAAGCTGGATCCGAAACCCGACGGCATCGTGGCAGTCGGCGACCGTCCCACGGAGATCGCATCACTCGCAGCCGCCGCGCTCGAGCTTCCGTTCCACCCGCACGAAGCAGTACAAGCGTGCCGGAACAAGATGCTCGCACGAGAACGCTTCGCCGCCGCCGGACTGCGTGTGCCCGAGTACTTCTGCATGCCCGTGCAAATGGAGCCCGCCGAAGCCGCGCGGACCGTTCGCTATCCATGCGTAGTGAAGCCGCTAGCACTTTCGGGCAGTCGTGGAGTCATCCGAGCCAACGATGAGTTCGACTTCCGCGAAGCGGTAGATCGAATCTGGAAGTTGCTCGGCACGCACGAAGAACACAACCAGTACCTGCTCGTCGAGACCTACATCCCCGGCCGTGAATTCGCGCTCGAAGGCATAGTCACCAACGGGCAACTGCAGACGCTAGCCATCTTCGACAAACCCGACCCGCTCGAAGGTCCGTTTTTCGAAGAAACCATCTACGTGACTCCATCTCGAGAGCCCGCAACCGTAAAAGCGCACCTGATCGAAGTAACCCAAGCGGGTGTGGAAGGGCTGGGACTCACGAACGGCCCCATTCACGCAGAAATGCGCTACAACGACGAAGGCGCCTGGCTCCTAGAGATTGCAGCACGTCCCATAGGAGGACTGTGCGCCGGAGCCCTGCGCTTCGAACACGACATCAGCCTTGAAGAGTTGATCCTTCGCCACGCCGTAGGAGAAGACATATCCACCATCCACCGGGAAGTGAGCGCATCCGGCGTAATGATGATCCCCATCCCCGCAAACGGAATCTACAACGGAGTCAAAGGAGTGGGCCCCAACACAATCATCACCGCCATCCCCGGCCAGCGCCTCCTCAAACTACCTGAAGGCTCAAGCTACCTCGGCTTCATCTTCGCCCGAGCCGAAACACCGGACAAAGTAGAAGCCTTACTGCGAGCCACACACGCCGCCCTCGACTTCGACATCGCGACCGAGCTACCAGTCGTGACCCATTTCTGAGAGCGCAACTCCAACAGCAGCACCCGATCGGAGGGCGTGGCGCCTTCGATCAACCCTAAGTTCGGTATTCCCGCAACAGGCCCAGGACGTGATCGTGGTCGAACTTCTGCGCCCATGCGGTTGGTGTCGCCCATGGCTCGGCATCCTTCTCGATTGGATCCGCACCGCGTTCGAGCAACACCTTGATCATTTCCGGGCGTCCCCACCGACAGGCCCAACCGAGAGGTGTTGAGTGAAGCATCTCGTCGCGGACGTCCAGCCTTGCACCGTGATCGAGCAGCAATTCTGCAAACCGGGCCCGCTCTGTTTCACTCACGTGCCCGTGCCAGGCCGCAGTAAAGTGGAGCGCCGTCTCACCGAGCGAGGCAACATTTGGATCTATGCCGTGCCGCAATAGCAGCCTCATGCATTCGAAGTGGCCCTCATGGCTAGCTCGGTCGCTTCCTATGCCGCGAATTGGCTGGATGAAATACCAGTGCCACTTAGAATCCTTTCGCGGCCAATCGAGCCACTGGAGAGCCATTTCCACTATGCTGGGGCACCCGCTATCTGCGGCCGCCTCCAGAAGCTCAGCCGCCAGTTGCTCGGTGCCCTCTTCCGCTAGAAGCTGTCGCGCTTCCTCAACTCTATGCAGCTCCCCGAGCATAGGCGGCGGCAGCCGAGCCCCTCGCTCGAGCAGCAATCTCTTGACGCTTTCGTCCTCATGAAACCATGCATTGCGGATTGGCCAACCCGACGCATACACGTTCGCGTTTGGATCCGCGCCGCGATTCAGCAGCAGTTCGGCCATTTCACGATCGCCGATGCGAGCCGCGTGCCACAGTGGTCCGCCCCAGCTTACTGTCGGTTCTTCGAGCTCCTTGAGCAGGATACGTTCGTCCACGTCTGCCCCAAGGTCAAGCAACAGTCGTGCCGCCTCGACTTGTCTATGTACCACCGCGACCGTAAGGAGTCCGCCGACCGGGCCAATCTCACGAACAAACGCTGGATCCGCCGCGAGTTCGCGCATCCGGTCCAACCTGCCCAGTGCTACAGCAGCGATCAGGGTCAACGGCGCACCGCGGTGCAGCATCAGTCGTGCGACTGGCGGGAACTGTCGTGCTCCGTCATTTCGCCTGGTTGCGGCAAGCGCCGCCCTATCGAGCGGCGTCAGCGCGAATTCGTCTTGCTTACCGATGTTTGCTCGGCGGTCCAGCAGCCACTCGACTAACTCCAGATTCCATGTCTGAGCAGCAATGTGCAGAGGCGAGGCGCCGTGCAGATCGCAAGCCTGGATCAATGACTTATCGGCATCGAGCAGCCGCATGGCCTCCCCAGTGTCTCCGCTGTGCATCGCCGCGGCGATGCGGTCCTGCACCGGTGAGACGGTGGCGTTCGGACAACTGTTCTCTTCCCGGCGGCGTCGCTCTTCCTCTTCGATGACATGCACAACCTCGTCATAGCCGCGATCTCGCGCGATCGCGAGCGCAGTTGTCGCGTCGCGATGCGGGTAAACACCTTTTCGCGCATCTGCACCGGCTTCCATGAGCAGTCTCACCATCGCTAGGTTGCGGCGCAAGACGGCGAGATGCAGCGCCTGGCGTTCATCACCGCGGCTCATGTCCATACCAATCAGTTCCGGCCGCATGTTCAAAAGAACGCGGACCTGGCTCAGATCGCCCGCGTCCACAGCATCGGTGAGTCTTTTTACGTTGGCTCCATCAACGAAGGCCTTGAGCTTGGGCCAGCTTTCAAAGCCATAGGCGCGAGCTAGCACGCCCTGGGCATCGTCTAGATCAAACCTGGCGGGATGCGCATGCCACTCGAACTGCTTGACCTCTGTGACTGCCCCGGAGTCACCGGATCGGTATAGGTCGAGCAGGTCCTTGGCTTGCTTTCTCAGGTCGTCAAGATGCGGTGTTGAGGGCAGCCTGCGCGAAGGAACGACGGCCATGACGATCTCCTTTCATGTGCCCGGCGTCCGCGTAACGGGCTGAAAAGAGATACGCGTGCGTGCTTGAATGCACAAGATCGGTGGCCTCGGCCCTTCCCGTGGACACGGATGCGCCCTGACGAGCCTGTGACATGATAACAGCACTTCGGACGCTGACGATGGGTCATGGACGCCAGCCTTTCAGTCACGGCTAACCGAGACAAAGCGCATACGTGCCGTTCTCCCACCGTGCTTCGTGCGGTTGCAACTCAGGACACTCGCCCGTTCCCGAGGTCGCAATCCAGCCCGTTTCGTCACGGCGCCTCAGTCAAATCTGCGTCGCCCACGAGCGACCGCAGATACTCCATGATTGACTCGCGCCCTACTCGCTAGCGCTCTTCTTCAGATCTCCCCCGAAACCAACATCCGGGACAACCGGGCACGAAACGGTGTAACCCTCTTTCTAGGTCTTAGACTTAGGAGGCACAAAACCCGCCGGCAGCGCTGCGCCCTCGCCAAAGAAGTACTTCTCCATCTCATCCATTAAAAACTTCTGCGCGTCGGGCGACGACAGATTCAGACGATATTCATTCATGATCATCTTCATCTGCTCCACCCACATCTTCCACGCTTCCTTCGAAACGCTGTCAAAGATGCGCTGCCCCATCTCGTTATCGAACGGAGCCTCATCCAACCCGGGCATCTCGCGCTGAAACTTCACGCAGAACACTTTGCGTCCGGTCCGGTTGCCCTCCGGCTCTCTCGGAATCCCGCTGCTTCCGCAACCCATCGTGAAATCTCCTCTCCCTACTCTTCTTCCAGCACGCAAACATCGCGCAAATTGCGGTAATCTTCCGCGTAATCCAAGCCGTACCCGACCACGAACTCATCGGGAATGCGGAAGCCGACATACTTCACTTCCACCGGCCGCAACCGCCGATCCGGCTTGTCGAGCAGCGTCGCGATTCGCACCGACTTTGGCTTCCGCTGCTTCAACACCTGCGTCAGGTACGTCAGCGTAACGCCGCTATCCACGATGTCCTCTACAATCAGGACATCCATCCCCTCAATCGAAGAATCCAGATCGCGCGTCAATCGCACTTCCCCCGAGCTCGTCTTGCCCCGGCCATAACTCGACAGCCCGATAAAGTCCAACCGCACCGGCCGCTCAATCGCGCGCGCCAGGTCCGCATGGAACATGATCGAGCCCTTCAGAATCCCGACCAGGTGGATTGGACCATCCGCATAGTCGGCTGAAATCTCCGCGCCAAGTTCACGGACACGAGCATCGATCTTGTCGGCTGGAATCAGCACCCGCAGGCGCGTAAAGGCCATTGACCCTAGTCTGCCACGCGGTAGCGCGTACTCGGGGGACCCATGTGAATATGCGGAGCAGTCGCCTTTCCGCGCACGGCCGCACGGAACGCGTAATACGGGATGCGAAGCTTCTGCAGCTGCGCCCGCAGCCACGCCCCTTCGCGCTGGTCAGGATTCAATGCAATATCGACCCGACCGCGATGGTCGAATCCAAGCGAGCGGTGCAATGCCGTGTCGCCCTTGGCGCTCACAGGCAGCGACTTCCCAAACTGCCGGATAAACGCCGAGTTGATCCGCAGGAAATCCGATTCCCGGAACACACCCGCGCCGTCATATCGCTCGATGATCCGCCCCATCCGCATCACGGGGCCGTTATCATCCAATCCGCCTTCAGCCAAAGCCTGCTCGGACAGATCTTCCACCAGCTTGGCCCGGAAGTTCGCCAAATCCAGCGCCTTCCTGCGATAGTCCAGATCCTCCAGCATCGTGGTCAGCGACGCCCGAGCCAGAATACCTTCACTCACCAACTGCTTGGCGCGCTCGTAGCGTTCCTTCTGGCGATCCACCAGCCGGGTCGCAGCCGCCACCATCGTTTCGGACTGCTCTTTCGTAAAGTCCTCAATCCGCACGGTGCCGTACAACGTACGACGAAGAATTGCGTTATCTTCCGCATCGGCAAGTTCCGCCTGAGCCTGCTCCAGGCGTGCCCGAGGCACGCTCCCGGTTTCAGCCATCACTCGGAGCCGGTCCACTTCCATGCGCTTGAGTTCGGACATGTCGCTTTCCTGCGCGAATAGCAGGGCGGCACTCAGAACAATGGAATAAAATAGACGCACCTCTATAATTGTAGTACGATACGGGCAGGAGGTCACGTTTATCCGCGAAGCAGAGAAGTCCCCAAACGCGGCCGTAGATAGCGAAAGCCCCCAACTGACTGAGCCGTCGTGGGTTACCGCAGTTCACGCAGCGCAGTCGAAGAAAGCCTTGGATGTGGTGGTCCTCGATTTACGCGAGATCACCAGCTTTGCCGACACCTTCCTGATCTGTACCGGCACGAACGCCCGCCAGAATCAAGCAATCAGCGATGAGATCTATCTCCGCATGAAAGGTCGCGGCGAGTTGCCCGTCAGCTCCGAAGGCTACGACAATGGCGACTGGATCCTCCTGGACTACGGCGACATGATCTGCCATATCTTCCTGGAGCGTACCCGCGCCTTCTACGACCTGGAACGACTGTGGCGTCACGCGAAACGCGTCGAGGTACCTGCTGAAGCCGCATAAACCTTAGTCGTACTTTTCGACGATGATTTGCTTGCGATCCAGGCCCAGCGCCTTCAACCGCGTCCGCATGTCGTCGATCATCGCTTTCATCCCGCACATGTAAACGTCGATGTCCCGCCGCGATCCGACCGCCTCCAGCACATACGGCTGGATCCGACCCGCGCGCCCGGTCCACCCTTCAGTTGGCCGGGTCAGCGTGGGACAGAATTTGAAGTTCGGATACCGCGCGGCCAGCGCCTCGAAATCTTCGCGGTATAACAGCGATTCCTCAAACCGAACCCCGAATAGGAGCGTGATCTCGCGATCGCCGCCCGATGGGAGGTACCACTGCAGCATCCCCCGAAACGGCGCGATCCCGGTGCCGGTTGCCACCAGAACCGAATCTCGCACCGGCTCCCGCCACGTGAAATACCCCAGCGGACCCGTCCTCTCCACCGTGTCCCCAGGCTGCATCTCGAACAGGTGCGGCGAGAACAACCCGTCCTGCACGCGATTCAGGCAAAGCTCAAATCGATTCCCATTCGGCGCCGACGCGGTCGAATACGCGCGCGTAATCTCCCGCCCATCGAACATTCCCGTAAACGACACAAACTGGCCCGGGGTATACCGCAACTCCTGCACCTCAGGCACGTCGAACGTGAAATGCTTTACCTCCGCCGCAATCGGATACGACTCAATCAGTCGAGCCTTCACGAGCGCACGGCCCCTTGCGATCGCTCGACAAGAATCTCCATCAGCCCCGGATGCCCGTCCAAAGGCTCAGTCACAGCAATCGATATGTCTGGATAAACCGGACGAATTTGTTCCACCAATCGCGGCAAATCGCGCTTCAAATGAATGCCCGTGGTGAGAAAATAGGGCACAATCAAAATCTCAGTCACGCCGCGATCGACCAAAGCCGCCACGGCATCGGCGACAGTCGGCGGAGCGCAGTCCAGAAACGCCGTCTCCACCGCCCGCCCCGTCCGCCGACCCAGCTCCGCCGTCACCGCATGCACCGCATCATTAGCGCTGGCCACAGTGGACCCATGCGCAAATAGAACAATTCCCTTCATGGCAGAATCAATCCCGAAGGCGGAGGCGTCGTTGGCGGAGGCGGCTGCTGTTGGCCGCTCGGCGGCTCGGTCGGAAAGAACTCCCGCAGAAAATCGATAAAAGCCCGGCTCTTCCGCCGCCCATTGTTCTTCTGCAATTCCAGCCTCTGCAGAAACGCCAGTACGCCGAGCACATCCACATCCCGAAGCTGAGAGTTATGCTCCCTCAGACGCCCGTCAATATCTGCCACCCGAGCATTCACCGCGTCGTGAATTCGAATCGCCAGCGGATTGACGAGGCCTCCCGTATAGATCAGCCCGCTCTGCCGAGCCCGCCACGTAGAGATCAACCCATCCAGCGCCTCACGCACATCCAGATCGATAACGTGGTCGCGCGATTCTAAAGCGGCGGCTGCAATTGTGCTCGCCAGCAGCAACAACAGAGGCTCATTCCGCCGCAGAAACGCCTCATCTACTCGGATATCCTGGTTTGGAAACGAGCGCGGATCCACATCCGCCTCCCGCTCGCGCAGCCGAGCCTCCCGCAGAAATGGGCATTCCAGCGGGCAATTCACGGAGTTCTCGCGTTCGGTTCCGCAGCAGACCGGGCAAATATCGCCCCGCACAGCAGGACAATACCTACGCGGACGACGAGTGTTGCAAATAGCGCACGCGACTTGCCCTTCGGCCATGCGGCCATTATCGCAGTGGCGGCTATCATGGTCGGTAATGGCGCGTACCGATCTGTACATCAAGGTCACCATCGATCACGACGAAGACGAATCCGTCGACCGGCTCGGCAAGGAAGTCTGTCGGCAAGTAGAGAAAGTCTACGGCGTCCGCAACGCCGAGGTGCAAAACTACGTAACCCGCACCCCGAGCCTCTAGCTTGCCCCCGCGCCTCCTCCTCATCCTCGCAGCCGTACTCTTCTCCACCGGTGGCGCGGCAATCAAATTCAACTCGCTCACCGGCTGGCAAGTAGCCTGCTGGCGCTCGATTATTGCCGCGATTGCGCTCTGGATCGCCTTTCCTGCCGCACGCCGGCGGTGGACCATGCCGCTCGTCGCGACCGGCCTTGCCTACGCTGCGATGCTGATTCTTTTCGTCTCCGCAACCAAGCTAACAACCGCCGCCAACGCGATCTTCCTTCAATCCACGGCCCCGCTATACCTGCTATTCATCGGCCCGCTCATTCTGAAAGAACCTCTCCGCCGCAGCGATTGGGCGCTGATGGCGGCCATGGGCCTGGGCATGAGTTTCTTCTTCGTCAGCACCGAAGCCGCGGTAGCCACAGCCCCGAATCCCGCGCTGGGCAACCTCCTCGCCGCGGCCTCCGGAGTGGCCTGGGCAATCGTCGTCTCCAGCCTCCGCTGGGTAGCCCGCGATGGATCCGACCAGCACGCGGCCATCTCCACCGTACTCGTGGGCAACGTTCTGGCCTTCGCCATCGCCTTCGCCCCCGCTCTCCCGCTACCGCAGATCAGCGCCTCAGACGTCGCAGTGATGCTTTATCTCGGCGCCTGCCAGATCGCGCTGGCCTACGTCTGCCTGTCCAAAGCCATACGCCACGTGCCGGCCTTCGAAGCCGCCGCCATCCTGCTTGTCGAGCCCGCCCTCAACCCGATTTGGACGTGGCTGATTCTAGGCGAGCGCCCCGGCCCCCGGGCCATCCTCGGGGGAGCGATCCTTCTCGGCGCCACAGCCGTCAACTCTTGGTGGTCAGCTTCCAGGAACAAATAGCCCCCAATCACCGTATACCTACCCAAGGAGCACGCATGAAGAAACTTTCCCGACTCGCCCTGCCGCTAGTCTCACTCCTCGCCTGGGCACAAGACGCGCCAAAGCCGTCTCTCACAGCCGAGCAGATCATCGAGAAATCCATCGAACGCACTGGCGGCCGCGAGGCTCGGCTGAAGAACACCACGCTCGTCTTCTCAGGAGTCATCGAGATTCCGGCCGCCGAAGTGACCGGAAAGCTGACTTACGCCGGGAAAGCTCCTCAACAAGCCGTGGTCACAGTTGCCATCGAAGGCTGGGGCGAGCAGAAGACAGGATATGACGGAAAGACCGGCTGGATGACGATACCCGGCCAACCTGTCCAAATCCTCGACGGTGGGCGATTGGAACGACTTCGCCGTAATGCGCTCTTTAATTCGGACATCCATTGGCGCAAACTGTTCACAAAAGCCGAATACCTGCGAAGGGAGAAGGTGGCAGGCCGCGACACCTACGTCGTCCAATTCACCCCGTCGGGCGGCGGCGCCCCCACGCTCCGCTACTACGATGCCGAAAACTTCGAGGAACTACGGGTCGATACCGAATCCGACACCGCCGCCGGAGCCGAAATCGTCCAGCGCTATCACAGCGATTTCGACCCGGTCACACACTTCCCCCGCACGATTCGTGAGGTCTCCAGCGTCGGCGAAACCATCATCCGTGTCAGCAAGGTTGAATTCGACGCCCCTGTAGATGACAAGCAGTTCGCACCGCCCGTGGCGACCGTCGGCAAATAATAGCTGTCACCGCCACGCGGACCCGCCCGGAAACTCATGCGCGTCCAGAGACGCCGGCTTCATGGTGATGCTGTAGCCCGGCGCCTCTGGTGGCATGTACCGGCCATTCTTCATCCGCACCGGATCGACGAAATGCTCATGCAAGTGATCGACAAATTCCAATAACCGCGACTCTAACGACGCGCTGACACAAACATAATCAAAGATCGATAGATGCTGCACGTATTCGCATAGCCCAACCCCACCGGCATGCGGACACACGGGCACGCCAAACTTCTTCGCCATCAGCAGCACCGACACAATCTCATTCACTCCGCCTAACCGGCAGCTATCGATCTGACAAAACGAAATCGCATTCGCCTGTAGCAACTGCTTGAACAAGACGCGATTCTGGCAATGCTCGCCCGTGGCCACGCCAATCGGCGTGATGGCTCGGGCAATCTCCGCATGCCCCAACACATCATCGGGACTCGTCGGCTCTTCAATCCACCACGGATCAAAACGAGCCAGCCGCCGCATATTCGCGATTGCCTCCCCGACATCCCAACGCTGATTCGCATCCATCATCAGCTTCCGCTGCCCGATCTCCTCACGAATAATCGAGCACCGCCGGATATCATCCTCCAGGTCCGCGCCGACTTTGATCTTGAAATGCGTCCATCCTTCCGCCAGCGCATCCCGGCACAACTGCCGTAACTGCGCATCCGTATACCCGAGCCACCCGGCCGAAGTTGTATAAGCGGGATACCCATCCCGCTCCATCTCCGCAATCCGAGCCGCCCGCCCAGGTTCCGCGGCCCGCAGCATCTCCAAGGCTTCCTCCGGAGTCAACGCATCGGTGATGTACCGGAAATCGATGCAACGCACGATCTCCTCGGGCGACATTTCGCAGAGCAATCGCCACACCGGCTTGCGTTCCGCCTTAGCCCACAAATCCCAAACCGCATTTACCACCGCGGCCGTGGCCAGGTGAATCACGCCCTTCTCTGGCCCGACCCATCGAAGCTGGCTGTCACCCGTGATGCGTCGCCAAAACGCCCCCATGTCCGCCGTAAACGAGTCGAGGGTCCGCCCCAGGACCAGCGGCCGCAACGCGTCAACGGCCGCCACACACAACTCATTGCCACGACCGATCGTAAACGTCAGCCCATGCCCTTCCAGCCCTGACACGGAGGTCTTCAGCACTACATACGCCGCCGAATAATCCGGATCGACATTCATCGCATCCGACCCAATATGCTCCCGCGAAGTAGGAAAACGAATGTCGCGCGCGACAACATCTGTAATAGTAATGGCCATGGATTAACCGCCAGTTTACCGCTTACCCGAAGCAAGCACGGGGGGACATGTGCCTCTCTACACGCCATCCCCAAACCACAAGCAGAGCGAGTGTCCCCTCACGCCACCACGCCACCCCTGACGCAGCCATCCACCGCCGACGAACCGCCCAAACAGCTATCATTCAAACAGGATCAAACGGCAACAACTCCTAGCCGCAAACCATGGCAACAACCCGAGTCCGCTTCGGCACATTCGACTTCGACCCATCCACCCGCGAACTCCGCCGTGACGGCACTCCCATCCGCCTCCAGCCCCAGCCCGCCCAAGTCCTAGCTACGCTCCTCGCGCGGGCGGGCGACATCGTCACCCGCGAAGAACTCCGAGCCGCCGTCTGGACTCCCGATACCTTCGTCGACTTCGACCGCAACCTCAACTTCTGCATCGCCCAAATTCGGTCAGCCCTCGCCGACTCCGCCGAATCACCCATCTACATCAAGACAATCCCCAAGCGAGGCTACCAATTCATAGCCCCTGTCGCCTCCCCCGAAACACCATCCGCACCGCCCCCGCCACCGCCCCAACACCGAACCCATCGCAAGCTCCTCATCCTGGCCGCCGCCGCAATCGCCGTCGCCGCCATCTTCCTTCTCCTCCCCCACAAGGTCCAATCGAGCCCCACCCGAATCGCCGTCTCCGGCTTCGACAACCTCACCGGCGATCCCGCATTCGACAACTTCACCAATGGCCTGCAATCCGCCGTGGTAGCCGAGCTAACCAATCACGGCGCCGGCAAGTACGCCATCATCGGCAACGCCGCTCTCCTTCGCAAACCGAAAACCGACCGCGACCTGACCGCCATCCACAGCTCACTAAACGTCGCTGCCGTGGTGCTCGCCGAAATCCAACGCACCCCCGAAGGCATTCACGTCTTCGCCCAACTCATCGGTCTCCCCGAACAATCCCACCGCAAAGCGATTCGCATCCACACCGCCGAATCCGACCCTGTCAAAGCCCAATCCGAACTCGCCAGACGCATCCTTTCCGAATTCGCAAAGCCCCTCACCTTCGCCGCTAACCGATAGAAAACACGAGCGCTTCCGTCCTTACACAATCCTCACTTGCGCAATCTGCCACCATGAAGCACGCTCGATATCGAACCTATGCGATTCCAACGCCGAACCCTGCTGCAGATCACTCCACTCGCGCTGGCCCACGCCCAAACGCCCCAGACCGAAACGACACCGAATGTCCCGGCGACCTTCCCGTCGCATCCGCCCGAGCTCGCCCGTGAGATGGTAGGGGTTTCTCACGGCAACGAAGCCCGAGTCCGCGAACTCCTCAAGGCTCAACCCGACCTTGCTAAAGCATCCTGGGACTGGGGCTTCGGCGATTGGGAAACCGCGCTCGGCGCCGCCTCTCATGTCGGAAACCGCCCGATCGCAAACCTCCTAATCGACCACGGCGCCCCACCAACCCTCTTCTCCGCCACCATGCTCGGCCAACTCGATGTCGTGAAAGCGCTCATCGCCGCCAGCCCCGGAGTCCAGCGCCTAGCCGGCCCCCACAGCATCAGCCTTCTCAACCACGCCAAAGCAGGCGGCGCTCAGGCCAAATCCGTGCTCGATTACCTCATCCAGCTCGGAGATGCCGATGGTCCAGCCACCCAGCCCCTCACCGAAGAAGCCTTGGCGTCCATCCTTGGAACCTATAGCTTCGGCCCGGCCGACAATGACCGCATCGACATCACCGTCGTCAAAGGCCAACCGATGTTCCGGCGCGCCGGAGCCGAGGCCCGTCGGCTGTTTCATCTGGGGGACCTCACCTTCCATCCCGCCGGAGCAGCACCTGTCCGCATCAGCTTCAGCCCGGCCGGCCTGCTGACCATCCGCAACACCTTCGCAACTGTGACCGCCAAACGGGTGAGTAACGCCACCTCGCGCTAGCGCAGTTTACGGGAATTATCCGTTCACCCGGGGTGTTGTAACAGTTTTCGTAGAAGCGATGCCGTCCATGTTCGTCTTATGGGTAGGCCAACATGACGCCAACGCGAGAGAACACGCGCGACCGGTTCCATCTCTTCGTCGACGGAGTGAAGGATTACGCATTCATCCAGTTCGACGGCGCCAACCGCGTTACCGACTGGAACGCTGGGGCCGAGCGCCTCCTCGGCTACACCGAAGCCGAAATCCTCGGCTGCCCCGGCGATATCTTCTTCACCCCCGAAGATCGCGAGCGAGGAATGCCGGAGCAGGAGGTCGTCACCGCCAGAGAGCGTGGCACAGCCGAAGACGAGCGCTGGCATATCCGAAAGGACGGCACGCGTTTTCGCGCCAGCGGAGTCATGACCAGACTTTGCGATGACCACGGCAACCTTGCTGGTTTTGCCAAAGTCTTTCGCGATGTCACCGAGCGCGAGCAGGTCCGCGAGCGCCTGCAACGCAGCCTTGTGGAAAAGGATGTCCTGCTGCGTGAAATCCATCACCGCGTCAAAAACAACCTGCAGGTGATTGTCAGCCTGCTAGGCCTCCAGGCGCGCTACATTCAGGACCCCGGAGCGTTGGCCTCCATCGAAGAAACCACGAACCGCGTCCGCGCCATTGCGCGCATACACGAGGCCCTGTACGGAAACTCCGATCTGGCCTCCATTCATTTCTCGTCTTACCTCAACCAACTCGTGCAGGACCTGACTGCTTTCTACGATGTAAGCCAGCGAATCGAAACGCGCGTGAGTGCTGCCCCCGTAACCCTGGATATTGACCTCGCCGTCCCGCTTGCCCTCATCACTAATGAGTTGATCTGCAACGCAATGAAGCACGGCTTCCCCGATCGCGAAAATGGCTCGATCGTAGTCGAATTTGCCATGTCCGAAGGCGGGGGGCGCCTCACCGTCGCCGATAACGGTATCGG
Organism: Bryobacteraceae bacterium; assembly: GCA_035634155.1. GTDB lineage: Bacteria > Acidobacteriota > Terriglobia > Bryobacterales > Bryobacteraceae > DASQDN01. The sequence continues at coordinate 15,297 of DASQDN010000338.1, forward strand.
TCTTCCTCCCGGCTTTGATGCGTTCCGCGCCGCAAGCATGGGATTTAACCTCATTCGTATTCTCGCTGAGCAGCTCGAGGCCGAACTCGAAGTACAAAGCAGTGGCGGAACGCAGGTCGTTGTGCGCTTTCCTCCCACGTAGGATCAATCACCGTGTCGAAAACAATACTCATCGTCGAAGACGAAGCAATCATTGCTGACGACCTGCGCCACATAGTCACCCGACTCGGCTACACATATCTGGGACGAGTGGCTACCGGGATTGGCGCCATCGAAAAGGCCTGCGAGCTCGAGCCCGACGTCATACTGATGGACATCCGCTTGCGCGGGAAAATGACCGGAATCGAAGCGGCCGAAGTCATCCTCAGCCGCCGCCCGATAGCAATCGTTTTCCTCAGCGCCTTTAGTCCCGACCTCACGCGGATGCCTGGTTGTGCGTTCACAGCCAAGCCCTTCAGCCCGGAACAGATCCGGCAAGGAATTGACGCGGCGCTGCGGGAGCGGATGTGTCAGTCCTTGCCATCATAGGAGCCGCCATCGCGGCCCTTGTACTTGGAGGCTTTGTTTACCTGACGAACATGCCCGACGCCCAACCTCTGTCCCGCCCGCCAGCTCTCGACGCCGAGGGCCTGCGCCGTCATGTCGAGATGCTGGCTCAAACCATAGGAGGGCGCAGCGCCGGCAAGTATCGCAGCCTGCAATCCGCAGCCGATTACGGCGAAGATCAGCTAAAGTCCTTCGGCTACACCACAGCGCGCCAAAGCTACACCGTGGACAGTCTCACCTTTCAGAACATCGAAGGCGAACGCCAAGGCTACGCCAGGCCGGAAGAGATCGTAGTGATAGGCGCCCACTACGACACCGCCGGTGGACTCCCCGGCGCCAATGACAACGCCAGCGGAGTCGCCGCAACTCTTGAACTCGCGCGCCTGCACGCGTCTAAACAACACAAGCGCACCATACGCTATGTCCTGTTTGCGAACGAAGAGCCGCCTTATTTCCAATCCGACGCCATGGGCAGCCTCGTCTACGCGAAACGCTGCCGCGAGCGCAACGAGAAGATCGTCGCCATGCTCTCCCTGGAAACCATCGGGTACTACTCGGACGAGCCCGGCAGTCAGAAGTACCCGATAGGCTTTCATCCCGGATACCCGAACACCGGCAACTTCCTCGGCTTCGTATCCGACATCCGCTCAGTGGCTCTGCTCCGGCGCGTGGTGAAGCACTTTCGATCCGGAACCAATCTCCCCGCCCAAGGCGCCGCGGCGCCATCGGGCATCCCCGGCGTAGGCTGGTCGGACCACTGGTCTTTCTGGCAGCACGGCTACAAAGCTGTCATGGTCACCGACACCGCGCCCTACCGCTACCCTTACTACCACACCGCGCAAGACACACCCGACAAACTCGACTACACCCGCATGGCCCAAGCCCTGGCCGGACTCAGCGCCGCCCTCGATCACCTGGCCGACCGCTAAGCCGGCTTCACTCAGCCGGAGTAATCGTTAGATTCGCGAAGTGAGCCTCCGTGCCCGGACCCACCCACAACGCAACGCCGCCCTCACCTGCGCCCAGCTTTAGATCGTTCACCACCAGCACCGGCTGAGCCGACCCGTGCACATAAAGCCGCGCCTTCGTCCCTGAGATCACGATCCGCATCTTCGTCCACACGTTCGGCTCGAGATCGACATAGGTCTCGTACTTTTCCGGCTCTTCCTTCCGCAGCCGGGGCCATGGATAATCGGGATGGCTCGCGTACTGCACGCTATGATTGCGCCGCACCTGATCGTCAGCGCGGCCATTAGTCGGACGCAAATAAATGTACTCAAACTGCTTCGCGTCAGGACCGACTCGAAACGCCACACCCACAAAGCCACGAGCCGCCGCGCCCGCTTCCGGAGCCAACCCGCCGCTCACCTCCACCTCAATCGTCCCGTCCTTGAATGTGACACCCTTCAAAATCGCGAGCGCGTTATCCTGCGCGCCCGCCTGCGACAGCTTCAAAGCCGCCCGCCCTCGATACTCCACGTTCGCGGACTTCAATCCCCGCAGTTCAATCTCAGCAGCCTTATCCAAAGCAATCACGCGCGGCGCAGCCAAACACACTTGCGCAACCGCCGCCAGTAACACCACAACCTTCGTCATACCGTATTCTCCATGAGCAAACAGGCGCTGTCCCTAAGTTTGCTCAGCACGTTGAGCTTCCAGCATCCGCAAAGCCACCGCACGCACGCGAGCCAAGTCCTCCGAGGCCGCCTGACCCAAGGCCTCCCGCTGAATCCAATCGGCTACCGCCTCCATCAACTCCGAAGCCGCCGGGTGGTCAACCCATGGATGCACCCCATCGTCGTCAACGGCAGCAGCCGCAGCAGGCGAATCGACTCTATCGTCCTCCACAATCGCCGCACACACCGCAATGCACTCATCGCAGATATACGCACGCGGGTAGTCACTCGGACTCGAAATCAACTTACCCACCGCCCCTTGCGCCTTATGGCAGAACGAACACGCCAGCGAATCGTCAGCGTTGGAACTTTGACCCATGAGAAACGAGTCTACCAATCCGCACGAATCCCGAACTGCACTGTCCGTCGATCATCCGACACACCCGTCACCTGACCAAACAACGGGCTCGCCACGTTGGTTTCGAACCCGGAAAACCGGTGCCGATTGAAAGCATTCAAAAACTCCGCCCGAAACTGCACACGCAAGGTTTCCACCGGAACGAAGTTCTTCTGGAGCGAAAAGTCCTCATTCAAGAACCATGGCGTCCGCAAATTGGAAAACCGGAACGGCGCATTCCCACGCTCAAACCGAGTCGTATCCCGAACCACCGACGTATCGAAGTATTTGTGCCCCGCAGCCCCAGGCGTAGAGATCTGCGACATATCGAAGCCCGCCGAATCCCAGTCAAGCTGCACCCCTCGAGCATCCTTCACCACCACCGGCCGATTCGTCTGAAAGTTCCCCGCTGACTCCGTACTCGAGAAGCCCAGCGGTTCGCCGCTCGAATAGTTGCCGATGTACTGCACCGTCCATCCGCCGATCAATCGCCGGCGCCCGAAAGGTAAATCCACAGTGGCCCCAATCTTGATCCAATGCGTACGGTCGAACGCCGACACCGATCGATCCAGGCCCAGGTTGTACGTATCCAAAGGACGGCCATAGTTGCCGCCCCACGTATCCGCAAACGCTGAGATCAAATTGTCGATCGTCTTAGAAAAGGTGTAGTTCGAAAGGAACTGCACGCCATGCGAGAAGCGCTTATTCAACTGCACCTGCAAAGCGTCATACGTGGCCGCGCCCTCCGGCACAAACGCGGAAAACACCGGATTCCAAGTCTCCAAATGAGGGAAGGGGAGCAGCGTTTGCCACGCGACAACGGCCGCGCCTGTGTCCTTATATGGATATCGTCCGCCCGCCGCACGCACCGACGCCGGCAGTTCCGCCTGGCTCGTCACCCACTGGTCCAGATCCGCGCCCAACCCCAGATGTCGTGGATCGAGCTGATTCATCTGCCGCAGCTCATTCGCGAGAATGTCATAACTTCGCGTCCCGATATATCCAACATCGAAGACCATCTGCCACGGCAGCTCTTGCTGGATATTGAAGTTGAACTGGTGCGTCTGGCCCACCCGTCCTCCACGCGCATCCCAGGACACAGGCCCATACAACCCACCGCCGCCGCTCGCCAGCGAAGGATTGCGCGGTAGATCCACCGGCCGTCCCGGATACCCGCTGTCCCAGTTAAACGTGCCTTGATACGTCAACCCAACCGGGACAACGTTCTCCTGACGAAAGCCGCCCTTCCATCCCCAAGGCACACCCGACCATCCATTCGGAGTGCGCCCATGATAGAAGATCCCGTACCCCGCCCGAATCGCCGTCCGCTCCCGAGCCTGCCACGCAACTCCCACCCGCGGCGCAAAGTCATTCCACTCGCTCTTCGCGAAGTTGCGAACCCCGCTCCGGCCCTGCCCCTCACCGGCGAACTCCAGCGCCCCCGGCAAGCCCCACATCGGATCGATCAGCGTCGCATAGAAGTTCGGCAACCGATCGTACTGCTCGGTAGGCAGCGGCGAATAATCCCACCGCAGCCCGAGATTCACGGTCAGCCTCGGCGTTACTTTGAAGTCGTCCTGCACAAACAGCGCCAAGTTCGGATAGCGCGAGCCCATCGGCACATCGGTCGGCACATTCGCGCTCGATACCTGCCCCAGCAGCATACTCGCGAAGCTATTCCCCACGCGATTGATTCCAGGCACACCCGTCACCGCCGCGTTGAAGTTGAAGTGCGCGGGGCCGCTCGCATTGCGCCCCCGAATGTAGTTCACCTTGTAGTCCACCCCCGCGCGGACCGAGTGCCGCCCCTTCATCCACGACACCGTATCGATGACCTGCCACGTCTGCGCCGCAAGCAGATCGTTCTGAACATATCCAAGCGTTGGGAACGTCATCCGATCGTTGCCGCCCATCGCGATCTCGGGAAAGTTCGACGTCCCTGCCAACCCCTGCAGGCCCAACGCCGCCACGCCATTCTCATCCGCATGCATCGAAGTGCTCGGATTGCACTGCCGGTTGAACCCGACCTGGAGATGATTGAGCCACACAGACGCGATCGTCCAGTCATACGAAGCCCGCCCATACCAACTCTGCACGTGCTGCGCTCGCGCCCGCGACAACGGCCCGCCTTCAGGATCGTTGAAGTCCCACACGCCGCCCGCATCCAGCAGCGTCCGGGGCCGGTTCACAAACACATACGAGCCCGACAACCGATGCTTCTCCGAGACAAACCGGTCCACCTTCACTGAGAACTGATCCTGCGTAAAACCCGCCTGATTCGACACCGGAAAGAACGCATTGTTCACCAGCGCGATCTCCCCTGATGCGTCACGCACCGTCGGAACATAATGCTGCTGGAACAACTCGCCGAGCCGCCGCGATACCTGCGAGATACGATTCGCCGGAATCATGTTTCCCGGGAATGGATCGCGCACGATGCGCCCGTTCTCGGTCCGCGTCGTCGCCGGGTCAAAGATCTGGCCCCGATACACAGTCCGCCCCAAAGCATCCGTGCCGGCCACTTCGGTAGTCAGGTAGCGGCTCAAGTCTCCACCCCACCACTCCGGCAGCGGTAGCGTCACACGCGGCGATCCACCGCCTGCAAACGACTCTTTGTAACGCTCATAAGCCGCGTAAAAGAACGTCTTGTCGCGCCCGTCATAAACGCCGGGCAGCAACACCGGCCCTCCGCCGGAAAACGCGGAGTTATGCCGCCGATCCCGCCGCTTTTCGCGCCCGTAGAAGTTGTTCGAGAACGTGTTGGCGTCAGCCCACTCGTTATGAAGCTGCCCCATAGCCGAGCCATGAAACCGGTTCTGCCCCGACTTCATCACGAAGTTGAAAACGCCTCCGCCCGTGCGCCCGTACTCCGCGCTCATGCCCGATGTCTGCACCCGGAACTCTTGAAGCGCCTCCATCGAAGGACTCGACTCGCCGAAATGCCCCGCGATGTAAATCGACGCCGATGCGCCGTCGAGCAGCACTTCCTTCGAAAACGCAGGAGCCCCGTTGATGCGGCTTTCCCAGTTGTCCCCAGCGACGCCTGGCGTCAGGCGGTAGGCGAAGTTCTCCGCGTACCGGCCACCCGAAAACCCCAGCGGCAAATCAGTCACCGTGCGGTGATTCAGCAGCGTGCCCACCTCCGGAGTCTCGGTCTGCAGCAGCGGAGCCTCCGCCGTCACCTGGACCGACTCACTAACCGAGCCAACCTCCAGGCCCGCATCAATGCGCGCGACCTGCGCCACGCTCAGCGTCACACCCTCACGCACCAGCGCCTTAAAGCCATCCGCCTCGAAGCGCAATCGATAAGCGCCGACCGACAGATTCGGAACAGTGTACTGTCCCGACTCGTTCGTCGTCGAGCGAAACTCCGCGTTCGTCTGCGTATGAACGATCGAAATCCGCCCATTCGGAACCGCCGCTCCCGCCGGATCGGTTACGGTTCCGGTGAACGTTCCGCGATCCTGCTGCGCCAGTAGTGCCGATGCCAGCGCGCAAGCGAAGATAACCCGTGACCCACCCATATATGGCTGTATCGTACCCCAGCTACAGCGATCCCGCTTTTCGCCGCAAGCCGCGCAACAGCCGCTCCGTCCAGGTCCCGAACGGTCGGTCCGTGGTCAGGTAAGTCCACACGGTCCCTCGATCGAGTTGATGTGGTCCGGAGCCCGCCTCGACATCTGCCATCCGCTGCGCCACTTCCTCGGGCACTCGCGCCTCCAACTCCGGGAACCACTCATTGATGGCGCGAAGAAACTCGAGATGCGGATCGCGCCCGCCCCACGACAGCCACTGCACACCGGATCGGAAATCGGCCACCTGCGCCAGGTATTCGGACCACAAGTCGTCCATTGCGCGCAGCGTCACCAACCGCTCTATTTCCGAAGCGCACGGCGTTGTACCATCCAACACCTGCTGCCGCGCGGACTGCCATTGATGTCGCTGCCCTTCCAGCGGCACTTCATACGAATGCAGAAAGATGCGCTGGTTTAGCATCTGCCCTTCCACCAGTCGCTGGAGCGTAATCGGATCGTGCTTGTAGCGCTCATCCAGATCGCCGTACTTCACCACCAAGTCATCCTGCAGCGATACGAAGAATCGCGACCTGCCTGGGTCGCCTTG
>DASQDN010000339.1:0-4097 GCA_035634155.1 Bryobacteraceae bacterium
GACCAGAACCGTGTCCTCTCCGGCCGCAAAGTCACCATCAAGCAGGAGAAGAAAGGCCGCTTCGACCTCAAGCCCACCAACCAGCGCAACGAAGGCATGGTCGAACAGACAATCGTCCCCATTGCGATTGAGCGCCTCCCCGACAACGTCCTCAAGGTGCAAACCACGGAAGATCTCAAACGCGGCGAATACGGCCTCGTCTTCCGCAAGAAGGATCCCGCCGGAGCCCAGACGACGAACGTAGCCCTTAAACCCGACCCGAAGCCCACACACGCACAGCCCGATCCCGCCGCAGCCGCCATCCCCGGCATGACCCCCGAGATGATGGCGATGCTAGGCCCCGAGCAGGTAGCCGCGATCCAGCAGCAAATGCAAATGCAACAACAACAGCAGCAACCACGCGGAGGCCTCATGGGCCGCATGCGCGGAGGTGGCGCCCAACCGCCGCCCGCGCCATTACCCGACGACAACACCGTGACCGGCTTCCTCGTCTGGGATTTCCGCGTTCTGCCTTAGAATTCTTTCTGCCGACGCTTCACCTGAGGCCCACAACGCAGCCACACGCGCGCCCGGTTACGGCCCTCATGCAGCAGAACAGACTATAGCCTGTGGCTACTGCCACCAGACAACGGCGCCGCTCAAAGCCGAAGCACAGCTCCCGGGCAACGAGGATCGTGCTGAGCACCACGTCAATCCCCGACTTGATCGAATACGAGTGCGACGCATAATCCAACAGGCCATGAGTCAAGATGCCGATCGCGAAACCGAGTCCGGAAGACCGGCCCGTGACAACGAGAAGGAACTCAATTGACAGAACCACTCCCGAAGTTCCTCGGGATTCTGGATCGATAACACCGATTGGGCGAACCCGTCAGGGAAGTGACAATCGCGGCAAACATCCCCACCGCGCAGCAGGACATGCGATCCTCGGAATCACCGGGTCTCCGCCCCAACCGCACCCATCCCTTCCCAAACCCTCATCAACTCAATCCGCCCGAAGCGAATCGACAGCATTCAGCCGGGCCGCACGCGCGGAAGGCGCCAGCGCCGCGAAACCCGCCACCCCGGCGAGTGCAACCGCTGCCACGACGTACACCACCGGATCGCTCGCCCGAATACCGTACAGCAGCGTCGCGGTAACACGCGCCAGCGCATACGAGCTGGTGAGCCCCAGACCAAGTCCAACCCCAAGCAGAATGGCAACCCGACGCAGGAAAAGTCCAAGCACATGCCCCCGGCCCGCGCCCAGCGCCAACCGTATCCCAACCTCGGTCCGCCGCCTCGCGGCAGCATGCGAAATTACTCCATACACTCCAATCACTGCCAGCCCCAGAGCCACCAGCCCGAAGAAGCCGGATAGCCAAGCCAGCAGACGCTCTCGAACCACTCGCTCACTGACGACGCCTTCGAGCGAGATCTGCTCCACGCGCGCCGCCGGAAACGATTCAGCCAAAGCCTGCCGTATCGCCCCGGTGATTTGCGCTGTAGGAGCCGAGGATTTGACCAGCAAAGATGTGCCCGCGCCCCACTGCGGATTCTGCAACTCGGACGCGTATGCGATCGGCGGCATGCCCTCGCGCAGGTTCGCGTATCGAGTATTGCCCACCACCCCGACCACCTGATATGTAGCTTCGGGAAACCCGGGCTCTGCCAGGCTCTTCACCATTCGTCCAATCGGGTTGCCTCCGCCCAGCAGTTGCTTGACGAACTCCTCGTTCACTACCAGGACCTTCGCCGACTCGGCCGTGTCCTGAGCCGAGATATCGCGCCCGGCCAGCAATGGAATTCGCATGGCCCGGAAATAGTTCGGGCGTACCCAAGTGAACTGCGGAGAATGACTCTTGTTTGGGTCGGCGCTTCCTGGGATGGTGGTGTACAGCATCCAACTGCTTCCGCTCAACGGGACGTTGGTTGTAGTGGAAACGGTCTCAACCCCGGGGACCGAGCCAACGCGCTGCAGGATCTGCTCCTGGAGCGGGCGGATCGCTGGACGGGTTGGCTTCAGCGCCGAGAAGTCCACGAAGTGAAACGTAATGCCCGTCCGATCAAAGCCCGTGTCCGCCGTAGCTAGGTTGCGGAAACTTCCCACGAACAGGAAAGAGCCAACCAGCAACACTGCGGAGACGGCGATCTGGCAAACGATCAATGCTTGCTGAAGCGAGGCGTGGCGACGATCCGCCGTCATACTGCGCCCGCCGGATTTCATCGCAGACATGGGCTCGCCCGCCGCGGCTCGCCATGCCGGCGCGAAGCCGAACAAAAGGCACGTGGCCACCGTCGCAAAGGCAATGAACGAAAGCAAACGCCAGTCGAGCGACAGGTCGAGTTGAACGGAGTTGAACCCGACCGACAGGAAGCCGATCAAGGTTCGGCTCAGGAGCGCTGCCACGCCGCACGCGAAAACCGCGCCAATAGTGGCCAGCAGCAAGCTTTCCGTGAGGAACTGCCCGATCAACCGGCCGCGCGAGGCGCCGATGGCGAGCCGTACTGCAATCTCACGCTCTCGGCCGGCAGCGCGAGCGAGCAGCAGATTGGCCAATGTCGCGCAGGTCATCAGCAGCACCAGTCCGGTAATGCCTAACAACAGCCATAACGATCGTTCATATTCCCGGCGGAGTTCGCTGACGCCTCCGCCGCCCGGCTGCGCAATGAAGCGAAAACCTTTCCAGCGCTGCAGCGACTGTGCGTCATAGCCTATCGGCGTGACCTGCTCAAACCAATTTCCACTTACCGTCTTCAGGTGCGCTGATGCCTGCTCCACCGTCATGCCCGACTTCAATCGACCCAGTATGTGCAAGTTCCAAACGTGCCGGGCGTCCAAAATCGTGCCAAACGAGCCGCGAGCGCAGTTGGGAAGAACGAAGTCGAAGCCGCGTCCCACCTCGAGTCCGAAGAAGTCGGGCGGTGTCACTCCTACGATGTAGAACGGTTTGTTCAGGACGATCAGCTTCGCCCCGATCGCGTTGTCACGACCGCCGAACTCGCTTTGCCAATAGCCGTGGCTGATGACCACCGGGCCCGGCGCGCAGCCGCGCCGATCGTCCTCTTCCGCGAGTAGCCGGCCTCGATGCGCTTTGATCCCGAGCGTCGAAAACATAGCCCCGCTGGCATACACGCCACGAGTTCTGCGGACATTGGCGGCCTCGCCAACAGGAAAGTTGCTCGAGCCCCACGCGAAAACGCTGGAGAATACCTGCTGGTGCGTTCGTACTTGCTCCCATAGTGGATTGCTCGCCTCGTAAACTCCAGGCGCCGAGCCGAATCCGCGATTGCCGCCCTCCACCATCAGTTCAACAAGCTCGTGCGGCCGTTGCACCGGCAGGCTTCGCAACCGCACCGCGTTCAGCAGTTGGAACACAGCGGTGTTCGCCCCGATGCCAAGCGTCAGAGACAGAATCGCCGTAGCGGTGAATCCCGGACTTTGGCGTAGTTGCCGGGCTCCGTACGTGATGTGCCGAACCATCGTATCCATCCACGAAACCGTGTTCATGTCGTATTCCGCCTCCCTGCATGCAGTGGTGTTGCCGAACTTCCGCATCGCTGCCGCCCGCGCCTCGTCAGCATTCATCCCGCGCGCAACATTCTCGGATGTTTCCAACTCGAGGTAGTGTTCGATCTCTCGCGCCAGTTCCTGGTCGCGTATTCCGCGTCTGAGGTACTTGATCCACCTCGGGATCCCCATGCGCTTACCCCTTCTCCTCCGCCGCTGGACCGAGCACGCCCACCACGGCGCGGACCAGGGCCTCCCACCTGCTTCGCTCCGCGTGCAGGTGCTTCTTGCCCTGCGGAGTGATCCGGTAATACTTCGCCTTTCGATTGTTCTCGGAGGTGCCCCAGAACGACGCGATCACGCCCATGTCCTCCAAGCGGTGCAGCGCCGGGTAGAGCGATCCGTGCTCCACCTGAAGCACCTTGTCCGAGCTTTGTTCAATCGCGTGCGCGATCGTGTGTCCGTGCGCTGGCCCAAGCAGGAGTGTCTTCAGCACTAGCATGTCGAGAGTTCCCTGCAGCATATCCCCCTGAGCGTCCGAGCGTGCCTTTCTTGCCATGGCTTTCTACTCTACCAGAAGATTGTCTTCTGGAGCTGAGATAGCTTA
>DASQDN010000340.1:0-3168 GCA_035634155.1 Bryobacteraceae bacterium
TGAACGAGTACTGTTGTGAACGCATGCGAGATGACCGCACAAAAGAATGCCGCGATCGTGCCAACCCGTACGCCTGTCCGGATGCGGTCATTGAGATTGCTTTCTGCCCGTCGTGTGGTTTGCGCCTGCCTCCAATTCCGGATCTGGATGAGCTTTCCGAAACTGCGGATCATACGGAGAACGGGCTTTGAGCATAGCAACCGAGACTGCGAGCAGCCGGTCAGCCACACCGCGCAATGCGCGGCGGTGAGTGTGGCCCTTCTCGCGCAGTTCGGCGTAGTGCTCGCGGCTGCGTTCATCGCATTGGGCGCTCACTCGTGACCAGTGGTAGACCGCGTTTCTGAGACGTTCATTGCAGCTCTGACGCATCAGGACCACACCACGTTTGCCGCTCCTCCGGGTAATTGGCGCCACTCCGGAATAGCTGCGCAACAGGTGAGAATCTCGATCTCCGAGAGGCTGGGATGCCTCTGCGAGCATCGTGGCGGCGACCACCCGACCCGCGGCCGGCAAGGAAAGAAGGAGTGTCATGCCGCGATGCTCTCCGGATTCGCCTTCGGTGCTCAGTTTGCCCTTCCGTTGCTGATACAGCATTCGAGGCCGCGGGATGAGCAGGAGCATGTGCTCGAAGGCTGCGTCGACGGCTCCCGGCGCCGGCCGAAATGGCCGAGCCTTCAATTGAGCGACGATCTCTTCTGCCGTCAGTCTGGTATCTCGATGCCTATCGCAACCTGTTCAGTTTCGCTGGCGATAACTTCTCAAATATTCGACAAGCTGGGCAATGCCGGATCCGCTGTGTTCAACCGCTTTGCGTTCGACCACCTGCTGTGCCGCATTCACGAAAGAGCCTCCGTAGGTCTCTGTCGCCCAGGCAATTCAGACAAAGTATCGGTATTGTTCCGGCAACACAGCCTCCTTCCAGCAACCTGTCCGTGACGCAGCATCAGCCCTGTACTGGCGCTTTGCGCGCGAACTCCCCACGGGACGCGCCTCGCGAACCGCACCGGCAGGGCGCGCGTCCCCCAGGCGCTGTGTCGCAGGGGGCAAGTGGCACTCCCGCCGGTGTGGTCGGCTTCCTTACTGGTTATCCCAGTCCGGATCTGGTTTCAAGGGGTACAGGGGATGTAACCCACAAGTCGGTGGTGCGTCATATGGGTGTGCCGGCCGCCCTCCAAGACGCGCTTTACATTAAGCAGCCGTATGAGGCCTACTCTCCAGAAAACCACGAGGCATGGCATCGCCTTCATTCGCGCATGGTCCCGCGCTGGGAACGCTATGCAAACGAGCATTTTATGCGAGGCGTCCACTCGCTACGTCTGGACCCCCAGCGCATCCCGCGACTGTCCGATGTCAACCGGTTCCTCTGCCCGCTCACCGGGTTCCAAGCGAAGGCCGTCAGCGGCTATATTCCCGCGTTTCAGTTCTTTGACTGCCTGCGAAACCGCGAATTCCCGACGACGGTGACCATCCGGCCGGCCGATCGCCTCGACTATCTTCCCGAACCCGATATCTTTCACGACATCGCAGGGCACGTGCCCATGCACACGGACAAAGCTTTCGCAGAGACACTGGTCCGTTTCGGCGAGTGCGCGCATACGGCGGCCGAACTCGTTTCGGGGATTCGCGACGAGCGCTTGCGACTACAGCGGCTCACCAGCATCATCCGAGCCATGGCTCGGTTCTTTTGGTTTACGGTCGAGTTCGGATTGATGAATACGCGCGAGGGCGTGAAAGCGTACGGCAGCGGGTTGTTGAGCTCGTACGGAGAGCTGGAGCACAGCCTGGAATCAGCCGAGGTGCAGCGTTTTCCCCTGCAACTTGAGTGGGCCATCAATCAGGCGTTTGAGATCGACCACTACCAGCCGCTGTTGTTTATCGCCGACAGCTTTGACCACGTATTTTCGCTCGTGGACCGACTGGAGTCGTGGATGCGGGAAGGGAAGCTGAACAAGGTCGCGCCCGGCGAACCCTCCGTAAGCGAGGCCGACTTGCGCAGCTTCCTCCACCTGCAGAACAGCTAAACCGTTTGGGCGGCGACACCGAGTTCGGCGCGAATCGAATCCGCAATGCGGGCGGCAACCGAATGAACTTTGTCGAGGTCCTCGCCTTCCACCATCACTCGCGCGAGGGGCTCGGTACCTGAGAACCGCACCAGCACTCGTCCGGTCCCGGCAAAATCGGCCTCGGCTTTTCGGATCTCTTCCTGCACGGCGGGCAACTCGGCAAGGGGACGGCGCTCGGCGACACGGACATTCACCAAGGTTTGAGGGTACACCTTGAGATCCGACGTAAGCTGGTCGAGCGACTGACCCGATTCGGCCACGATTTCGAGTACGCGAAGCGCTGTCAGCATGCCATCGCCCGTGGTTGCACTTTGGGTGAAGATCACGTGACCCGACTGCTCGCCGCCCAATACAGCGCCGCGACGCATCATCTCCTCCAGCACATACTTGTCCCCGACCTGCGTCCGCAGCATTTTGATTCCACGGCCTTCCAGCGCTCGCTCCAACCCGAGATTAGACATGACGGTGGCAACCACGGTATCCCCGGGCAACTTGCCTTGAGCATGCATCGCGGAGGCCGCAACGAGGAGCACCGCGTCACCGTCGATCAGGCGACCGGATTTCGAGATCATCATGCAGCGATCGGCGTCGCCGTCGAAAGCGACACCCACGTCCGCGCCGGCGGCGATCACCTGTTCACGAAGCTGCTCGACGTGCAGTGCGCCGCAGTTTAGGTTGATGTTTTTGCCGTCGGGAGCACAGGAGATGGAATTCACGTCCGCGCCCAGCTGCTGGAACAATTCCGGAGCAATCTCGCAAGCGGCGCCGTTTGCGCAATCGAGGACTACCTTCAACCCATCGAGCCGCCGGCTCATCGTGGTGGCGAGGAAGTTGGCGTAAGCTGCGTCCAGGCCGGGATCCACGGAAAGCTGCGCGGGAATGGGAGCCGATTCGCCGCTCCGCACGATTTCAAAGATTGCCTGCTCAAGTGCAAGTTCCTGCGTGTCAGGCAGCTTGAAGCCGGAATGGTCGAAGATCTTGATCCCGTTATCCTGATACGGATTGTGGGAGGCAGAAATCATTACTCCTGCGACGAAATCTCGTGTGCGCGTCAGATACGCCACACCGGGGGTCGTGATCAGACCCGCAAAGCGAGGCGTTACGC
>DASQDN010000341.1:0-18834 GCA_035634155.1 Bryobacteraceae bacterium
AGCCGCTGGAGCGCATCCCGGGGGTTGCTGGAGTCGAGCTATTCGGGGCACAGCGTCGCGAAGTGGATGTGTACCTGCGGCTGGATGACGTGCGGCGACATCGTGTGGATGTCGGGTCGTTGTTCCGGCGGTTGGATAGCGCGAACTTGAATGTGTCGCTCGGTCGCGTGGAAGACAGCCACAGCCGCTATGACGCGATCACGCGCGGCGTGATTCGCTCGCTCGAAGACATTCGGGAATTTCCGGTGGACGGCCGTGGGCTGAAGTTGAAGGACATTGCCGATATTGTTTACGACAAGCCGGTGAGCCGAGGCGGTCGGCATTTGAATGGTCGATACGCGGTCGGCCTCGATGTCCGCAAGTCATCGCAGGCCAATACGGTGGAGACGGCGCGGCGGGTTCGGGAGAAGATCGAAGAGATCGAGAAAGATCCATCGCTGGGCGGGACGCGGATTCAGGTCGGCTGGGATGCGGGTGAGCAGATTACTAAGTCGATTACTGGACTGCTGGAGGCCGGCATTGTTGGAGCGGTGCTAGCGGTTGTAGTGCTGTTTGTGTTTCTCCGGCGGCTAGCCCCGACCTTGGTGATTGGGTTTGCCATTCCCTTCTCCATGGTGGGCACGATCGGGCTGTTGTACATGTTCGGCAAGACGCTCAACGTGCTATCGATGATGGGGCTTATGCTTGCGGCGGGAATGCTTGTGGACAACGCGGTTGTGGTGCTGGAGTCGATTTACCAAAAGATCGAAAACGGCATGGATCGCGTGACGGCGGCCATCGTTGGCACTAAAGAAGTGCTGAGCGCAGTGGTAGCCGCTACGTTGACGTCCATCATCATCTTCGTGCCGCTGGTGTTCGGGAAGAAGACGAATCTGTCGATCTGGCTCGCGGATACGGGCAGTTCGATTATTCTCGCTTTGTTGTGCTCGCTGTTTATTTCGCTGACCTTGATTCCTTTGGCAGTGGCGAAGTTTCTGCCTGCCAAGCATATTGAATTCGTCAGCGACGTGAATCGGAAGCACAAGCTTCGCGACGCGTACATGCGAACGGTCGTCTGGTCCGTCAGGCATCCGTTTCTGGTTGGTTTTTTGCTGGTGCCCGCGCTGCTTGCCGTGGCCTTTACGCAGATGGGAAAGGTTCCGGACAACTCGCCTGAGGCTCAGGATCTGCAGGATTTGAACATCCAGTACGTCTTCTCAGAAAACTACCATTACGTAAAGATCGAAGACGATTTCGTCGGGCCGGTCGAGAAGTATCTGTTGTCCAACAAGGATCGATTCAAGATCAAGGACGTGACTACGTGGTATGGCAACAACAACGCCAATACTCGCGTGGCGTTTGACAAAGAAAAGATCACGCTGGAGGAGTTAAAGAAGACCCGCGAAGAGATGGCTAAGGGACTTCCGGTCATCCCTGGCGCTGAGATCAAGTTGGGCCGTCAGGAAGGCGCTGAGGCGCAGAATTGGGTGGGCGTAAACCTGTATGGAGACGATCCATCGAAGCTTGTTGAGCTGGCGCGTGATGCGCGCTTGAAGCTGCGCGCGATGCCAGGGTTCAGCGAGATTCACACCGATTCGGATAAAGGCCGCGAGGAGATTCAGATTCGGCTGGATCGCGAGCTGGCGAAGAAGTACAACGTGTCGCCGCAATCGGTGGGGAATCTGTTGAGCATCGTCGTACGCGGGCAGCAGATTCGCGGTTTCCGCACGCCTGACGGTGAGGTCGACATCTGGATGCGTTTGCAGGCAAGCGATCGCTCCGACTTGGATGATTTGCGCTCGATTGTGATCGGCTCCGGATCGGATGGCAGCGATGTGACGCTGAGCCAGGTGGCGAAACTTGATTTGGTGAAGACGCCGGGGCAGATTCGGCGCGAGGACCGGCGCACGTTCACCATGATGTTCGTCAACTACGCGGGCGAGAAGAAGGACGAAGGCAAGAAGATCATCACGGATGTGATGAACACGCTTTCTTATCCTCAGGGTTATGGCTGGAGCTACGGGTTCTGGACCAAGCGCGAAGAAAAGGAAGATAACGAATTCCTATTCAACATCCTGTTTGCGCTGGCGATGGTTTACTTCCTGATGGCATCGCTTTTTGAGTCGATTGCGCATCCGTTCTCCATCATGCTGTCGCTGCCGTTTGCGCTCGTCGGCGTGGTCGGGATTCTGCTGCTGACGGGCACGCCAAACAACCTGATGGCGAAGATCGGGTTGATGGTGCTGGTGGGCGTGGTGGTGAATAACGGTATTGTGTTGATCGACCATATCAACAATCTGCGCAAGCGCGGAATGTCGAGGAGTGAGGCGGTGTTGGAGGGTTGTCGCGAACGCTTCCGCCCGATCCTGATGACAGCGTGCACCACGATTCTGGGTCTTGTGCCGCTGGCGTTTGGCACAAGCGGTATTTTCGAGCTTCGGTATTTCCCCTTGGCGCGCACAGTCATGGGGGGATTGTTATCCTCCACGGTACTGACGCTGATCGTGCTGCCGGTTTATTACGAGTTGTTCGATGACTTGGCTACCTGGGTGAAGCGCATGTGGTTTGTCAGCAGTCCGTCAGGTTCAGGCGCCGAGCCGCAGCCATCCCCTGCCGTGGGAGACTAACATTCATGTTTGCTGCCTCCGTGTTGCTGCTCGCGCAAGTCGCGGCCGGGATTCCTGCCATTGAAGGAACCCCGTCGAGCTTAGCCGCTTTGCGATATATCGATGTGAAAGTAGGGGACGGGGCAGTGGCGGGTCCGGGCAAGAAGTATACGGTTCACTACACGGGCTGGCTTGCAAATGGGAAGAAGTTTGACTCATCCGTCGATCGGAAGGAGCCTTTTGAGTTCGTGCAGGGCCGGCGGCTTGTCATCGCGGGTTGGGAAGCGGGCTTTGAAGGAATGAAGGTCGGCGGCAAACGCCGGCTCTTTATCCCTTACCAATTTGCTTATGGCGAGAAGGGTCGTGATCCGATACCCTCTAAGGCAGATCTTGTTTTTGACGTGGATTTACTCGGTGTAACTGATGTGCCGGAAGTGCTTCCCGCCGAGGATTTGCTTCTCTCCTTTCGCGATCTGGAATGGAAGGTGACTGCTTTAGCTAAGATCGTTCCCGTAGATAAGTACGGATGGCGGCCTGCGCCCGGTGTGCGGTCTTTCGGCGAAGTGTTCAATCACATCGCGTACGACAACAAGCTGATCCTTGAGGCGGCTACGGGCGCTTTGACCGGCGATGCTTTGAAACAGCGCGTGGCAGCGAACGCTAAGCATGAGAAGGAACCTCTTACCCGGGAACAGTTATTGCAACTGCTAGCTGAGGGGTTCGCGGCAATACGGAAGGAAATAGAAGAGGCAAGAGCCGGCACGCTGGCTCGCGATGTCCAATTCTTCGGACGCTCCACAAGCCAGCGCGCAGCATTGTTGAATTTGGAAGTACATCTTGCCGAACACACGGGTCAACTGATCGCCTATGCCCGCATGAACGGCATCGTGCCGCCGTGGTCGGCGCCTGCGGGACAGTAGTTACTTCTGACGCTTCGCGACGATGTCCATCGTGCGGTCGCCGCCGCCGAAGGTCATCTTCAGCTTCATCTCATCGCCCGCAACGGCGCCAGCATAGGTGATGGTTATCTCGTTGCCCTGAAAGTTGCGGACCACGCTGAAGTTGACGTTGTCACCCTTGACCGTACCCTCTTTGAGTGCGGTCTCACCCATGGGAGTGACCAACTTGCCGGTTAGCTTCTCGCCTTCCGCTTTCAGATGAAACTCGCTGGTACGTGTGCCATTCGGCGTCTCGTACTCAGCCTTCCAAACGCCGGTCGCATCGGCAGCAAACGAGGCTACTGCTAGCGCGGCAGTCAACACAAGATTCTTTAAGAACATATTTGAACTCCTTAGGTGGGTAACTGTATCACGTTGAAGGTGGCGCTTACGTTACCGGGCCGGGATTAAAGATAGCTAAGGCGTTGCCCAGACCCCAATGTTCGGCCCAGGTCTTCTTGCGGCCCGACGCTACGTCCAGGAGGAACTGAAAGAGCTCGGCACCGACTTGTTCCTTGGTGGCATGTCCGGTAGCGATGCGGCCCGCATCGATGTCGATGAGGTCGTGCCACTTCTCGGCTAGCGCAGTGCGCGACGATACTTTGACGACGGGCACCATCGACAGACCGTACGGTGTGCCTTCGCCCGTGGTGAAGACGTGCATGTTCATCGATGGCAGTTGCTGGGCGCCGCAGACGAAGTCGCTCGCAGGCGTCGCGGCGAATACGAGTCCTTTGGTTGTGACCTTCTCGCCATGCGTCGCAACGGCGGTGATGGCGCTGCTTCCCGCTTTTGCTACCGATCCCAGTGCCTTCTCTACGATGTTCGAGAGACCGCCTCGCTTATTGCCCGGAGTGGTATTGGCACTGCGATCGGCGCGGCCGAGGGCGAGGTAATCGTCATACCAGCGCATTTCGCGGATGAGGTCACGAGCTACGTCAGGGTTGATGGCTCGCGGCGTCAGCAGGTGGATGGCGTCGCGCACTTCGGTGACCTCAGAGAACATCACCGTGGCGCCGGCGCGCACAAGCAGGTCGGCCGCCGCGCCGACTGCGGGGTTGCAGGTGACGCCGGAGAAGGCGTCGCTGCCGCCGCATTGCAGGCCGACCGATAGCTCGGAGGCCGGGCAGGTTTCCCGGCGGCGGCGGTTCAGGATCGCGAGCCGCTTCTCGGCGGCTTGCATGATGGCGCTGACGATTTCGGCGAATCCCAGATGATCCTGGAGCCGCACGACCCCGTCGGCTTCAAGCACGGGGAAGTCGCTGGGGAAGAGCTTCTGCGGCTGAAGTTTCTCGCAGCCAAGGCTTACGATCATGGGCTCGCCGCCGATGTTGGCGTGCGTTGCGAGGTTGCGGATGGTGCGGATAGGGATGGCGGCGCCAGGGGCATCGATTGCCACGCCACAGCCGTAGTTGTGCGTAAGCGCCACGACGTCGTCGACGTTCGGGTACTTGGGCAGGATTTCCTGCTTGATACGGCGCACGGCGTAATCGACGGTGGGCGCGACGCATTGCACTGTGGTCGTGATCCCGAGGTTATTGCGCGTGCCGACGGAGCCGTCCTTGTTGCGGTAGCCCTCGAAGGTGTGGCCTTCCAGGCGCGGCAGTGGCTCGGGGACAGCGGTGGCTAGCGGGAGATCGTCGAGCGCAGGAGGCTCGGGCATGTCGAGCATTTCCGGACGGATCCAGGAGCCGCTCGGGATGGCGCGCACGGCATAGCCGATGATGTGGCCGTAGCGGATGACCGGCTCGTGTGGTTCGAAGTCTTTCAATGCAATCTTGTTTGATTGCGGAATGTGTTCGCGCGCGGTGTGGCCTTCGGGGTTTAGGACGATGGCCACATCATCGCGATCGTCAACTCGGATGTACGGCAGGGGCAAGCCCAATTTTACCGCTTCGATTTATTCTCGAAGAGGAAAACGCCAGTCTTTCCTCCGACTACGAAATCGAGGTCTCCATCAGCGTCAATGTCGGCGACCGGGATCTGCATGCCGGCTCCCGTGCGGCCCCCGTAGTCGATGACGTGGCGTACCCATTCGAGCTTGCCGTTTGTTACCAGACGCTCGTACCAATAGATGCCGAGCGGCTCGCGCTCCCCGGGGTCTCGGCCGTTGTGGGCCATGTAGCGCTTGCCGGTGAGCACGTCGAGCTTACCATCGTTGTTCAAGTCGGTGAGTGTTACGGCGTGTCCTTGCGACCAGCTATCGTCGATGATGCGCTTGGTCCACTGCTCCCCTTCTCCGCGTTCGAACCATAGGATGCCGTAATCGTGCGCGCTGGAGGTTACGACATCATTGCGACCGTCGCCGTTCACATCGGTGACGTGCATGAAGCTGAATGAGCCGCCGCCGAAGGCCGGGTGATAGGCCCACGATGGCGCTTCGAACCAGCCGTCCGGGGTAAGGATGTCGATTTTGCCATCGCCGTTTACATCGCCGGCGCCGATGCCGTGTCCGTGGCTGTTCTGGTGCACTACATGTTTTACGAACTTACCCGCTTTCACTTCGAACCATGCGAGTGGAGTTTTCTTGTCGCCGAACTGCGGAAGAAGTTCGCGAGCTTTGCCGTCGTTGTCGAGATCCACGAGGAAGGCGAACTCGACTGGTGATCCGGTGTCGATGCGGTGCTCGGTCCAAGGCTTGCCGGTTGCTCCGGAGTTCTCGAACCAGGCGATGCGGCGCGTGAAGTAGGAGACGCTGATGATGTCAATGCGCCCGTCGGTGTTGACGTCGAGGGCAAGGTCCGAGAAATTGTCGATGTAGTTATTGGTGAAGTGGAGATCGCGGAAATGATGGCGGGTCCAGTTCGGCGCCTGAAACCAGTTCTCGCCCGAGACGATGTCGAGGCGTCCGTCGCCATCGATGTCGGCGATGACGCAGGTTTCATTCGCTCCCAGGTCCAGGGTGCGCTTCTCAAACAGGATGTCTGCTGGGCGGATCGCGGCCAGTAGTGCCGTCGCCGCGAACAGATACTTCAGTCTCATCGGAGCCTCCCGGGTCACGCTTGGCGGAAGTTAGGGCGGCGTTTCTCGCGAAAGGCGGCTACTCCTTCGCGGAAATCGTCTGAAGCGAACGCGGCGGTTCGCATCTCGAGGGCTAAGGGCGCGGCAGTCAGCGGGTCGACGCCGTATGTTTTGTGCACGAACTCGAGGCCGCGGCCGATGGCCTGCGGGCTCATGCTCGCAAGATGCATCGCGATTGCAGTGGCGCGGTCATCGAGTTCGAAGGCAGGGGCCGATTCGTGAATCAATCCATATTGGAGAGCTTCGGGGACATGGAAGATGCGGCCCATCAGGCTTAGTTCAAGGGCACGGCGTTCGCCCACGGCCAGCGCTACGGAGCGATAGATCACAAACGGCCACATGCCCAGGCGTATCTCGGTGAGACCGAAGGTAGAGCCTTGCGCAGCGACGGCTACATGCGAGGTGCAGATGAGTCCGAGTCCGCCGCCGAGCGCTGGGCCTTGTACCGCGGTGACTATGGGTTTGCGGATGCGAGCGCCGATGGTGAAAAGCCGCTCGTGAATCGCGGTGTGCTGGGCTGCTTCGGGCGATGCGGCTTCGTCGAGATCCATGCCCGCGCAGAAGACGTCGCCTTTGGCATCGAGAAGAAATGCGCCTACAGATGTGTCCGTCTCCGCGTTCTCAACTGTTTCGACGATGCTCTGGCACATCGCAGCGTTCAGCGCGTTGCGTTTGTCCGGGCGATTCAGCGTTACGCGCAGCACCGCGCCTTCGCGGCTAATCTCCAAGTTCGCGTTCATCGACCTCGATCTCCATCCGCAGCAGTCCCGCGCTGTACGTCTTACCTTGGGCGTCCGTGCGCAAGGATATGGTTCCGCCTCCGCCGAGGGCTGCGCGGAGCAGGAAGTTCAGCGCGCCCAGGTTCGGGAGCTCGTAGCGCTCTACATCGCCCTTGATGAAAGGCCCGAAGTGCATCTTTACGCGTTCGGCGGTCACTTCGCGAAGAAGGATCGGGTAATGGCGTTCATGGTAGGCGATGATGCCGATGTTTGCTGTGTCGCCCTTGTCCCCCGAGCGGCCATGAGCGATGCGGGATAGCGGGATCTTCATTGCACCACCTCAACCGACGTGCGGATTTCCTCGCGTGGAACCAAGGCGGGCCAGTAGGCGACGATGTCGCGCACGCGCGGGCGACCGTCGCCGTACCCGGTGCCGGTGGGCGGGCCGCTCAATACGAGCGGGATCAGTTCTCGTGTGAATCGGTCGACGGCCTTGCGGTCGTGGCCGCGCACTCCGATTCGAATCTGCACCTCGGCGGGGTCGGGCGCAGGCGCGGCCGCGGGTCCGTGGCAGGCGTTGACGCCGAAGTACTCGGTATAGATTTCATCGAATCGCAACCCGAGTTGGTTGAGTCGGGCTCGCACGATGCGGTCCGCCGCTTGAGCTTTCTCGAAGGCTTGCGGCCAACTGTAGACGAGCGCGCCTGTCGCTTTGAAGCCGTCAGCATAGCTGATCGACAGCTTAAGCGTGTCCGTGCGAGGACGCCCTTGGATGCCGGATACGCGTACTCGATGAACTCCGTCGTCGCGCAGACGGACGGTGGTGAAGTCGGCGATGCAGTCGGGCGTGATGTAATTCTTCGGGTCGCCGATTTCGTAGATGAGCTGCTCTTTCACAATGTGCGTATTGATGCGCCCGCCAGTGCCTGGGTGCTTGGTGATGGCGAAGGATCCGTCCGGTTCCGCTTCGACGATGGGATAGCCGATGTTGGCGAGGTCTGGGATGGTGGTCCAATCCACCTGCGAGTTGCCGCCGGTGCATTGCGCGCCGCACTCGACTATGTGGCCGGCAACAATGCCAGAGGCGAGAAGGTCCCAATCGGTTTCCTTCCAGCCGAAGCGATGGATCATGGGCGCGAGCGCGAGGGCGGCGTCTGCGCACCGCCCGGAGATGATTACATCCGCGCCTGTCGCCAGGGCTTGGGCGAGCGGAATTGCGCCGATGTAAGCGTTGGCGCTGAGGATGCGGTCGCGAATGGAGGAAAGCGGCTCGCCCGTATCCATGCTCCGCAGTTCGAGCCCGCGCGCGAGCATGTCGTCAATGCGCGCATAGACGTCGTCTCCGAGCACCACCGCCACCTTCACGTCGGGCGCGAGACGGCGTACTTCGCGTGCACACGCAATGGGGTTGACCCCGCCGGCATTTGCAATCACCTTTACGTTGCGCTCGCGGATCTTTCTGGCGACGCGTGCAATCAACGGTGGGAAATCGCGCGCGTAGCCGAGGTTCGGGTCCGCCTGCTTTTGCTTCTGCAGGATCGACATGGTGACTTCGGCCAGATAGTCCAGGATCAGGTAGTCGATGGGACCACCTTCGATGAGGCGGACGGGCGCTTCAAGCCAGTCGCCCCAAAAGCCCTGGCCGTTCGCGATTCGGATCATATCCGAACTCACGATATCATCCGCCGCCGGCTAAGAGGCAAACTGCGCAATGCTGAGGATGTTGTTGTCCGGATCTTTGAACCAGAGGAGTTGTGTTCCATCGTCCCCAGTCCAGATTCCGTCCTCATCCTGAGGAAGAAAGCTGTAGCGCTCAAAGGTGATGCCCGCCTCGCGCAGGGCGGCTGCCGTGGCCCGGATGTCCTTCACGTTCCAGCCGAGCACTCCATTCTCAGAAGCCTTGAATCCGGGCATGACAGTCATGCGGAGCATCGTGCCGCCGGCGTCGAACACCACGCCATACGGGTCCTCTCCTGTGACACGCAGTCCGAGCGTCTTCTCGTAATAGTTCCGTCCGCGCTCGCGATCGGAAACCAACACAAAGGCAATCAATGGCGTAGTGGCAAGCATCACGTAATTCTATCCAGAACCACGTGATCGGTACCGCCGGAGTAGCGCGTCGCCTCCAATGCGAAAGTGAGCACTCTACGAGTTTCGAGCGGGTCGATAAGGGTGTCGACGTGTCCTCGGGCGGCGGCATACTTGGCGTCGAGCCAACGGTCATAATCGGCGCGCGTCTTAGCGATTCGATGCTGCAGTTCGTCGGGTATGGGCTGATTGGCTGTCTGCAGTTTGTCCAGTTCAGGACCGTGAATCGCTTTCACCGCGGAGTCGCCCTCCATTACGCCTATGCGGGCCGTCGGCCATGCGAAGGTGAAGTGCGGGTCGAAGCCCTGGGCGGCCATGGCATAGTATCCGGCGCCGCTGGCGTGGTTGATGGTCAATACAAGCTTTGGGACAGTGGCGCATGCCATGGTTTCCACCATCTCAGCGCCGGCGCGAATGATGCCTGCCGCCTCGGCGTCCATGCCGACCATGAAACCGGAGACATCCTGTATGTACAGAAGCGGCGTGCGATGTCGTTCGGCGTTCTCGACGAAATACGCTACCTTGCGAGCGGATTCGGTGTAGACGATGCCGCCGACGCGCGGGCCGCCCCGTGTCTTTACAAACCCGCGGCGATTTGCGATGACGGCGACTGCATGACCCGAGAGACGCGCGTTGGCGCATAGAAACTCCGGCGCGTGATCGGGCTGAAACTCGAGGTAGTCGTCGGCATCGAGGATGCGACTGAGGACTTCCGTTATTTCATACGGCGCCCGATGGTCGTCGGGAAGTACGTCATACAAGCCCTCTGCGGGTTTGGGGGGCGCGGTACCGTGAGGCCGTTCGAGTGCGGCGGGAAACTCACGAAAGAGTTGGCGAATGATGGCGAGGCAGTCAGGGTCATCTTTGGCTGAGTAGTGGGCGACGCCGCTCACACGCGTGTGCATGCTTTCGCCGCCCAGCGACTCGGAGTCAGTGGACTGACCGATGGCTCCTTTTACCAGGTTCGGTCCGCCAAGACCCATGAAGGAGGTCTTTTCCACCATGACGATCACGTCGCTTAAAGCTGGCAGATACGCTCCGCCCGCGATGCATGGTCCCATCACCGCGGAGATCTGCGGCACGCGCATTTTTCTCCGCATGAGTGAGTTGTAGTAGAAGATGCGAGAGGCGCCGTATTGCCCGGGGAAGATGCCATCCTGCAGCGGCAGATTGACTCCCGCTGAATCGACCAGATACACAATCGGAATCCGGTTGCGCATCGCGATTTCCTGTGCGCGCAGAATCTTGGTGATCGTTTCCGGCCACCAAGCGCCCGCTTTGACCGTGGCATCGTTGGCAACGATTACGGCGGGTCGTCCTTCAATGCGTGCCAGTCCCGTGACTACGCCGGCGCCGGGCGCTTGGCCTTCGTGCAGGTCATGCGCGATGAGCAGGCCGATCTCGAGGAACATGCAGCCGGGATCGATGAGTTTCGCGATGCGCTCGCGTGCGGTGAGTTTGCCGTCTCGGTGCTGCTTGTCGATCTTCGCTGTTCCGCCGCCCAGCCTCAGGCGGTCCTCCAGCTGTTGCAACTGTTCCACAAGGTCGCGCATTGCCATCACCGTCCAGTGTAGTCGTGCGGATTTCGCGTCAAGCGCGGGCGCTTACGCCAGATAAAGCGATTCGCGTTGCTGATCGAGAAGCTTAGTGAAGTTGCGCTGATTTTGTACTTGGCGCGGAGAGGTTTCCAGTTGCTGCACGAAGTATGTGGCTTGCCCGGCTTTCTGAATCAGCTCGGCGGCCTTGACCAGGAGTTCAACAGCCTCTTCGTAACGCTTGGCGTGCAGCCTGGCGTCGGCTTGCGCCAGGTAGATGGCGGCGGATTCGGTGGGTGCTCAGCGGCGCGGTCGTCCGCGAGCCGAATCCACAGAGACGCGAGCAGCCTCCGGACTGGGCTTCGGCCCCTGCGGCGGCTACGTCGCCCTCTGCCAAGAAGATTTCAACTAACGCCGACTGGTCGCAGGCGTCCTGCATCCAACGATATCGGACGCCGCGTCGCGCTTGATCTCGGGGCGCGTTGTCTATGCGGCACCGACTTCTGCGATGGCTCGCGCGCGCCATTGCGGCCAGGTTTTTGCGCTCTTTGCGTGCATGGCAAGGGAACGATAACTGTGCAGGTCCGGGCGCTCGGTGAAGTAAATCCACATCAACTCTACTGCCGCGTCCGGGCGCCAGTCGGTGCACGCTTCGTTCAGATTAGCTTTCAAAGAAGTGTGCGGATTTTGGTCGGGCCGCCGGGATTTGAACCCGGGACCTCTTGCACCCCAAGCAAGCGCGCTAGCCAGGCTGCGCCACGGCCCGATAAATCAACAACTTACGAACAACCGAAGGGCATTTGCATCCTTGCCCCGTACATCGAACAGTTCATCAAGGGACGGCAGTATCTCAAAGGGGGTGACACCGGCCACGCTCAACCTGATACGGATTCAGTTTCAAGGCGTTGCTCCTCTGCTCACTGTTCCATATCAGTCTACAACACATTTCAAAACTGCCGTAATCGAGCGGATCGTGGTTCTCAAAGACGAAGGCAGGGGGGAAACAAAGCAGGCTCGGTCAATACGTACCTGAAACCCATCTCTGAAGTGGGCGCATGAGACACTCTGTACCGGACAGGTCAAGGCGCTCGTCAACTACAAACCAACAACGAAATCTCAACAACGGCTCCATACGATAATTGTCTGCTGCTGACACGAGTAATTTCCGAAGTCTTCGTCGCTAACCATTCTCGATGTTCGCGAAATGCTTTTCCCAGCCGAAAACAAAACACTCTGTACGGAGTTGCAAGTTTACTCGCCTTGCAAGACCCAAACAAAAGTCGTTATTTGCGCCGGAAACGTAAGTAATTAAAATCGTCTGAATAGATATATCTTGTAGGTATCCACATTGTGGGAAACTCTGTAATCCCTCTAAAAAGAACTGTACCGAGAAATGAAACTAGCTGGCTATGCGTTTTTTCACGGTAAGTATTGTTGTATGTGCGGAACTGCACAGGTATACTAGAACGGCTGAAATACACTATCGGAGGATCTAAGGTTTGCGATTACTACCATTAGCACTCGCGTTGACTGCTGCGGTACCCCTCACTGCTACCGTGCTCACTTTTGACATTACTGGGATGACGGACTATGCGGACATCCCGGCTGCTTACGGCGACAACGTCACCTCGACGGCGAACGGTTCGTTCTCGTACGGCATGGGTAACGCATTTACGCCGAACATCACAGTCGATTACGCAACCATCAGTTCGGCCGGAGGGGTTGTCGCCTCAAACCTGGAATGGTGGAACCTCGGTTACGGCGACTTGCAGGGCGTGGCCTTCCCTGTTAACAACTCCTCCATCGCAGAGATCACACTCACGGCGGCTGCGGGGTTCCAGGTACGACTGAATACATTCGACCTTGCTGGATATCCCGGGGCCGACCATCCGAACAGCCAAGTTCGGATTCTGGATGCTGGTGGTGGTGTGCTTCTAGACTACAGCCCTGTCAACGTGCAAGGTGACGCGAACGGCCCGCGACACTCCACGTTCTCTCCGGCCATCACAGCTCAGCAACTGCGCATCCGTTTCGCATACGACGATTGGAATGTGGCTATCGACAATGTCAACTTCGATGAGGTGACCGCCTCGGCTTCGCCTGTGCCAGAGCCGTCTACCTGGCTGCTTTCCGCGGCCGGTCTCGCCGGTCTGGCGTACCGCCGCCGCAAGTAAGTACCCGCCAATTCCTTAAGTCCCGCTCTGCAGCCCCCGGAAATCGGGGGCTTTTTTCTTTTGCAAGACAAGGAGTGGGCGCTCGTCCTACAAGCATACCCAAGCTTTTCTGTGGTGGTGAGTTTGGTGACCAAAAACCCGGACTTTACGAAGCGATGATTATTGGAGGGAACTTTCGAAAGAATGCCGTACTCTCATAAAAGCGATGAGATGCGGGTTTCGTCATTGCTGTGCGTCAACACTTCTTCCCACTTAAAGATCCAAGACTTTGAACTAGGGGGTACCTCCCTTCCTCCCGACACCGACAACTCCCCGGCCGAACTCCAGGTTAGGGACGTTGGGGACCAATAAGCATACGTTGTTCGAGGGTCTTCTTCCCAGACCCGTTTACACGGACCAGAGGGTAGCTGTTAAGCGTTTGTCGCAGCGGAATAGAAATGTCCTAATCGAGCGAAGTAGAAATGTCCTATTGACAGACTCGGTCTGGATGCAAAAGGACAGGTTCGAGATGGGGCCAGAAGGAACGGGATCGGCTGAAGGTTCTGACCGAGTCGAAGAAGGGCTTAATTACGCAAGCGCAGGCGGCGTCGTATTTGAGGTTAGCGAGCGTCAGGTGCGTCGGCTACGGCGCAAGCTGCGCGCGGTCGGAGATCGTGCCGTAGTGCACGGGTTGCGGGGGCAAGCTTCCAACTGTCGGATCGACACAAGCCTCGAGAAACGAGCCATTCAGGAGCTAAGCCAGCCCGAATGCCACAATTTTGCTCCCCCGTTTGCAGCGGAACACGTTAGCAAGGTGGTGGGCAGGAACATCGGCAGAGACAGGGTCCGCAAGTGGATGATCGATGCGGGACTCCGGAAGAGCCGTAAGCGCCAAGTGGAAAGCATCTATCAAATAGCGGGAACGCCGGCCGTGCTTTGGCGAGCTGGTGCAGTGGGATACCTCCGCTCACGACTGGCTCGAAGGGCGGGGCGAGCATTTATATCTGATCGCTATGATCGACGATGCGACCAGCCGTGTGCTGGCCCGCTTCGTTCGGCATGACACCGGCGAGGGAAACATGCGCATGGCGTGGCGGTGGATCGAACGGTACGGCCGTCCCTGGCGTTCTATACGGAAAAAGCTGCCATGTTCGAGGTCG
Organism: Bryobacteraceae bacterium; assembly: GCA_035634155.1. Taxonomy (GTDB): domain Bacteria; phylum Acidobacteriota; class Terriglobia; order Bryobacterales; family Bryobacteraceae; genus DASQDN01. The sequence goes on from DASQDN010000341.1 coordinate 14,200, forward strand.
CGCAGCGTGGCAATGTCAGCCGCGCGCTGGCCGAATTGGAATCGAACCGATTTCGGCACATGGTCCAGACAAAAGGCCCGATCGAACGCTTCTTTGAGACCGCTCAGGACCGTTTAGTCAAACACTTGCGGATAGCTGGGGTGTGCACGACCGCCGATGCCAATGCGTATCTGGAGGCCGAGTTCCTGCCCGACTGGCAGCAGCGATTTGCGGTGGCTGCCGTAAACGAGACCGATGCCCATCCGCCTGTGACGGAGTTGCACGATCTAGCAGCTTCGTTTAGCCACATGGAGACGCGGAGAGTAACCAACGACTATACGATTCAATTCCAGGGTAAGCGGTATCAGATTGCGGCAAGCAGTATCACGGCCCGAATGAAAGGCCAGAATGTGCGCGTGGAACTAAGGCTTACTGGCGACATTGCAGTCCGCCTCAAGGGCCAATATCTCGGGATTGTGGCTGCGATGTCGAAAGTACCCGCCCAACCAGAGCCCGTAGCTAGCAGGAATTGTGGAAGGCTGTCCCCGATTCCAACCGCAGCGGCTGAAAAGAAAATTCGGAACGCCGGGCAAACCCAGCCCGGCGGACCTCGCATTTACGTCCAAGGCCTCTGCTCGAGAACTCACCGCCGTGATGGCAAAATGAAAAAGCACTCCGACCGACATCGAAGGGCTTTGCCGACCACGTACGGAGCCGTCCGTCGCAAGAAGCGCCGGCCGAGTCCGAAACGAGTGCCCATGGCAACGGTGGAGAAGGTGCTGCAGCAGGGCGTTTCTTTGTGACACCCAAGCGCGGGGAACGCGTGGATGCGAACCGTCCGACACAGGTGGGTCGCGCTTTGCAGGAACTTGGGGTCAAGATGATTCCGGCGCATTCGCCACAGGCCAGGGGCGGACACCGGAAAGTATCGCCCAACGCGTTGTTTGTGCTGACACACGGCTTCAGCCGAACGTGCGTGCGGCTGATCCAGGATCAGGCCGGCTGGCAAACCTGGTCGCTAAAGGCGAAGTGTTCGAAGAGATCGTCGCGATGCCCGAAGTCTTGGACTACATCGCAGCCGTGCTCGGGCCGAGGTTCAAACTCAGCAGTCTGAACGCGCGTTCCGCGAACCCCTTCTCGCAAGACTCGTTGCAGTCCCTGCACGCCGACCCAGGAGCAGTCGCCGACGAGCGTGGCTACTGGGTCTGCAATACCGTCTGACGACTTCACAAAGGAAAACGGCGCATTGCGTATCGTGCCTGGCTCGCATCGGTGGCGCAAGCTGCCACAGGACGAACTCGCCGAGTTGAAGGCCAGTCATCCGCAAGAGCAGCTAGTCACAGGAAAGACCGGCACAGTCATCGTGATGAACGCGCACTGCTGGCACGGTGGTACAGCCAACAACACTCCATTCCCGCGACGAGCCCTTCACGGCTTCTATTGCCGCGAGGACAAAGCGCAGCAGCAATAACAAAAGGCGTTGACTCCGGGTGACCTCCAACGTCGATCAAACCCGAACTGCGACGTATCCTCGCTCTGGACGATCCTGAAAACGACCGCATCGGTTCAACCGCCGATCGGCCGAGCGGTTTCTTGCGCTAGCTACTCCTTCAGGAACGAAAGCAGACGGTCCTGCACCCGAGTCGCGCTGGCCGAATCCGGCGTGACCACCAGCACGGTGTCATCCCCCGCGATCGTCCCGACAACTTCCGGCCACTCTTCCTGGTCCAGCGAAACGGCAACCGAGCTGGCGTGTCCGGGAGCAGTCTTGAGAATCAGCAGGTTCTGCGCAGAAACGGCGTGCCACAAAAACTCGCCCGCCATGTACTCGATGCCTGGTCCGGTGGTTGCCTCCACTTGCCGATAGCCGTCTGGAGTCTTCACCAGACCGAGTTCACGGATGTCACGCGAAAGCGTTACCTGCGTGGCCGAAATCCCCTGAACGGCGAGCTCGTGCGCAAGCTGCTCCTGAGTGTGCAGCTTGCGGTTCTTGATCAGCCGAAGAATCTGGCCCTGCCGGTAAGTCTTGTTCACCCCATCTCTTTCAACCGGGACTCAGCCGAATCCAGCGCTTTAGCAACAACCTCCGGAGCGGTCCCGCCGGGCAAAGATCGACTCTTCATTCCTTCGATCGGCGACAGCAGCGCCGCCATCCCTGGCGTGAACTCGGGGGCGAACGAGCACAGCGTCTCCGAGTTCCAGTCCGCGGGCGCCTTACCGGACTGCACACTTTCCAGTACCAGCCGGCCGACGATCTTATGGGCTTGGTGGAAGGGCGTACCGTTGCGAGCCAGCGCTTCGGCCAAGTCCGTTGCGACAACCCAGCTTTGATCCGCCGCCTCGCGCGGCGCGGCCTCACGAAGTGTGACGGTCTCGGCCACGACGCGAATCATCTGCAAGCAAGACCGCAATTGATCGGAGGCTTCAAAAAGGGGCTCCTTATCCTCCTGCATGTCGCGGTTGTAGGTCATCGGCAGGCCTTTCATCGTCACGAAGACGGAAGACAAGCTGCCCCAGACGCGCCCGCACTTCCCGCGAATCAGTTCAAGGGAGTCAGGATTCTTCTTCTGCGGCATCAGACTCGAGCCGCTGCTTACGCCGTCGCCGAGTTCCATCCATCCCCACTCTTCGCTTGAATACAGAATCCAATCCTCGGCCAGGCGGCTCAAATGCAGCATGGTGACGGACGCCGCGTAGAGGAAGTCGAGCGCCCAATCGCGATCGCCGGACACGTCCATGCTGTTGGCCGTGATCGTTGCAAATCCGAGGTCCTCTGCAATCGCCTCGCGATCGAACGGGAAACCGCTCCCGGCGAGGGCGCCGGAACCCAAAGGCATTACGTTCACGCGCGCGCGAGCCTGCTCTAAACGCTCCCAATCGCGAGCGAACATTTCGAAGTACGCGAGAAGATAATGCGGCCAAAGCACTGCCTGCGCGCGCCGCATGTGCGTATAGCCCGGAAGCACGGCATCCGGGTAGCGCCGAGCCAAGCGCAGCAACTCGCCCAGAAAGGCAGTCAAATCGGACTTCACGCCGTCGATCTCTTCACGGAGCCAAAGCCGCGTGTCGAGCGAAACCTGCTCATTTCGGCTCCTGCCTGTGTGGATCTTGTCCGCCAGTTCGCCGACGCTTTCCTTCAGCTTGCGAATGACAAGCGTATGCACGTCCTCATCGCTCGCGCCATCGAAGAACGCCGCAGACTGCGCTTGCGAGGCTATCTCATCGAACGCTACAACCAGCCGCTCCACTTCCGACGCGGTAAGTATCCCGACGCGTCCTAACGCGCGCGCGAAGGCCTGTGAGCCCCGAATGTCGGCGCTCAATAGGCGTTTATCGAAATGAAGCGAAGCCGAAAAGCGCTCAAATACCTCCGAAGGACCCGCTTCAAAGCGTCCACCCCACAGCTTCATGCGGAAACCTCTGACGCGCACAAAGGCCCTGCGCCGTGGCGGGCGAAACTCAGATCAAAAGTCGTCATGGTTTATTGAAGACAATCAGTCAAGCATCATCAGCAGCAGCGCCTTCTGGGCGTGCAGCCTGTTTTCTGCCTGGTCGAAAATCACAGAGTTGCCGCCTTCTGCGACTGCCTCGGTAACCTCCTGCCCTGCCTTCGCGGGCAGGCAGTGCATAAACATCATGTGGGGCGGACCCGCCGCCATTAACTTTTCGTTCACCTGGTAAGGCTCGAAGATGACGCTGCGCTCCTCGGCTTCAGCTTCTTGCCCCATGCTTGCCCAAACGTCGGTGTAAACGGCGTCGGCCGCAACTACAGCGGCGTAAGGATCGCGGGTGACTTCCACAATCGCTCCGGTGCTCGCTCCAAACGCGCGAGCCTGCTCCACGATAGACTCTTTCGGCTCGTACCCGGCGGGACACGCAATCGCAAAGTTAGCCCCCAGCCGCGCGCAACAAAGCATCAGCGAGTGAGCCACGTTGTTGCCATCGCCGATGAAAGCCACCTTGCGCCCTTCCAGCGTGCCGAGTTTCTCCCCTAAAGTGAAAACGTCAGCCAGCGCCTGACACGGATGATGCGTATCACTCAAAGCATTAATAACCGGGGCCTTCGACCAGTGCGCGAGCTGTTCTATCGTGTCTTGACTGTAAACCCGGGCCACCAGGGCGTTGGACCAACGATCCAGATTACGTGCAATATCTTTCACCGGCTCACGATTCCCGATGGGACCGATCACCGCCACCGCATCGCCGCCCAACTGTTTGATCGCGAGCTCGAATGTGAGTCGAGTGCGCAGCGACGGTTTCTCGAACAGCAGCGTCAGATACCGGTTGGATAACGCGTTGTAATACCGCGAGGGAGCAGCCTTAACTTGGGCGGTTAGGTCCAGCAGGTAGGAGAGTTCATCCCGCGTGAGATCCAGATCAGTCCTCAGGTCGCGCGTCTGCGCTTTCCTGAGTGCGAGATTGGAAACAGTTGCGGTCATCGGATGAACCTCCAAATAGCACGGCGGTCTGAATGATTATTCAGATACGTGAATAATTACACATTTCACACGCGCGCGCAAGACATGCCTTCCGCAACGGGCGAGCGCGATAGAATCGTATAACCGCGCCCTGCACGCAAGGCTCGATCCATGCGCCCACTTCTAGATACCATCACGCAGTCGTGGCCTCCTGTGAGCGGGCGGGCGGTGATCGATA
>DASQDN010000342.1:0-8173 GCA_035634155.1 Bryobacteraceae bacterium
AAACGGGGCGTGGTTGGCCGTGCTGGGCGTCACATGGGCGAAGCAATATCCAGGGCCGATTACGATGCGCTGGGACGAGGAGGACTATGCAAATGCGGCACCAATCGAATGACGGCAATTGGGATTCGCGGGAAGCCCACAACGACGGTGATGATCGGCTGGCGAATGGCCTCGGTATGTTTAGCCTCGGGCTGGGCTTGGCGGAAGTGACGGCGCCCGGCAAACTGGCTGAGTTCATCGGCGTAGCCGATGACGATCACTCGCGAACGATCCTGCGCTCGTATGGCGCTCGAGAGATCGGGACCGGATTGGGCATTCTGGCCCAGAAGAGACCGGCTGGTTGGATGTGGGGGCGCGTCGGCGGCGACATCCTCGACCTCGCGACGCTGGCCTTTGCCATGAATCGGCCGGAAGCCGATCGGGCGAAGATAGGCCGCGCGATCGGGATGGTGCTCGGCGTGACGGCGCTGGATGTTTACTGCGCGCAACAACTGAGCAGCAAGGACGCTATGAACGACGATGAAGAGGCCACCTCGGGGACGCCTGTGATTCGCACTATCACCATCAACAAGTCGCCCGATGAGGTGTATGCTTTCTGGCGAAATTTCGAAAACCTGCCTCGGTTCATGAGCCATCTGGAAGAGGTGCATACCGATGGCAACCGGCGATCGCATTGGGTCGCAAAGGCCCCGGGCGGAACGACTGCTCAATGGGAAGCCGAGATTGTGGACGAGGTTCCGGGCAGGATGATCGCGTGGCGCTCGCTTCCGGGATCGGAAGTGGACAACAGCGGGTGCGTGCGGTTTGAACGCGCGACTGGCGGACGCGGCACGGTGGTGACGGTCGAGCTGCAGTATAGCCCTCCAGCAGGCGCGCTGGGAGCAATGTTCGCGAAGCTGATGGGCCAGGATCCCGGGCAACAAATCGCGCACGACCTGCGCTCCCTGAAGCAGATTATGGAAGTCGGCGAAGTAGTCAATTCGGACGCAAGTATTCACGACAGCATGCATCCGGCGCAGCCGCCGGCCCAGTCAGGAGAACACCAGATATGAAAGCGAATTGCTGGCATGGCAAGAAGGACGTGCGAGTGGAGCGGGTGCCGGATCCGCAGATCCTGAATGAGCAGGACGCGATCATTCGGATCACCTCCACCGCCATCTGTGGATCGGATTTACATCTCTACAACGGGTTCGTGCCGAGTATGGAGCCGGGCGACATTCTCGGACACGAGTTCATGGGCGAGGTAGTGGATATCGGTCGCGGCGTGAAGAAGTTGAAGAAAGGCGATCGTGTCGTGGTGCCATTCCCGATCGCCTGCGGAAGCTGCTTCTCGTGCGGGAACGGTCTATTTTCCTGCTGCGAGAACACCAACCCGAACGCGCATCTGGCGGAGAAGATGTGGGGCCACTCACCGGCCGGTATTTTCGGGTACTCGCACTTGACGGGCGGTTATGCGGGTGGACAGGCTGAATATGCGCGTGTACCGTTTGCCGACGTCGGCCCAGCTAAAGTCCCTGAGCATCTGACGGATGAGCAGGTGCTGTTCCTCACCGACATCTTTCCCACCGGCTACATGGGCGCGGAGATGTGCAACATCAAACCGGGAGATACGATCGCGGTTTGGGGCTGCGGCCCGGTAGGCCAGTTCGCGATGAAGAGCGCCTTTATGCTAGGCGCGGAACGCGTGATCGCGATCGATCGCGTGCCGGAGCGGCTGCAGATGGCTCGGGATAAGGTCGGCGCCGAGACGATCAATTACGAAAAGACCGACATCTACGAAGCGCTGCGAGAGATGACGGGCGGCGTGGGGCCCGACTCATGCATCGACGCGGTGGGCCTGGAAGCGCATGCTCCCAGCTTGCAGTACGTGTACGATCGGGCCAAGCAGGCGATGATGCTCGAAACGGATCGCCCGATTGCGCTCCGTCAGGCGATCATGACCTGCCGCAATGGCGGGACGGTGTCGGTGGTGGGCGTGTATGGCGGTTTCATCGACAAGTTCCCGATGGGCTCGGTAATGAACCGCTCGTTGACGATTAAGACTGGCCAGTGCCATGTGCACCGGTATATTCAGCCGCTGCTGGAGCGCATCATCAACGGCGAGATCGATCCGAGCTTCGTGATCTCGCACCGGATGCCTTTGCAGGACGCCGCTGAGGGGTTCAAGATCTTCAACGACAAGCAGGATGAATGCACTAAGATCGTCCTGAAGCCTCATTAACCGTCGGGACGGCGTTTCGGCGATCATAGTACTGTATGCCGGATCGTGTCCAAAGGCTTAACGTCAACGGCAAGGACCTGCAGGTGGACGCTGCTCGGAATGAGCGTCTTCTGTGGGTCCTTCGCGATCACCTCGGTTTAACCGGATCCAAATACGGATGCGGGGAAGGGCAGTGCGGCGCGTGCACCGTGCTGGTAGACAACGTGGCTGTGCGTTCGTGCATCACGTTGGCTGAGTCCGTTGTGGGAAAGAAGATCGTCACTATTGAAGGACTGGCCCAGAACGGCTCGCTCCATCCCGTACAGAAGGCTTTCCTGGATGCCGAAGCGTTTCAGTGCGGCTACTGCACATCGGGAATGGTAATGGCGTCAGCAGGGCTGCTTCGCAAGAATCCTCAACCTTCAGAAACGCAGATCAAGCAGGCCTTGAACGGGAACATGTGCCGTTGCGGCACTTACCCGCGCATCGTGGCGGCGGTTCGGATGGCGGCAGGCGCGAAGACGGAGGCTCCCAGTGGCAACTGATTACCTTTACGAACCGGAGCGGTACGAACTGCGCGAGGAGCCGCGCTACCACTTTCATTTCGACCGGCGCGACTTTTTCCGGCTTATGGGCTTGGGGATGGTGGTGGTCGGCGTGGTGTCGGGCCAGGAATCGGGCGGTGGTGGACGGCGTGGCGGCGGCGCGCGCCAGCGCCCGCAAGAGATCGGGCCGTGGCTGCACATCGGCGAAGATGGCAAGGTTACGGCCTTCACAGGCAAGGCCGAGGTAGGCCAGAATACCCGAACCGCGCTGACGCAGGGCGTGGCCGAGGAACTGCGGGTTCCGGCGGATTGGGTTCGTTTCGTCATGGCAGACACAGCGCGCACCCCCTATGACGCGGGGACGTTCGGCAGCCGCTCGATGCCCGATATGCTGCCGCAGGTGCGGAAGGCGGCTGCTGCGGCCCGGGAGCTGTTGATCGGCCGGGCGGCCAGCTTTCTGAGCGTCGACCGGGCACAGTTAAAGGTTGTCGACGGGAAAGTGCTGGACGCAGCGTCCGGCAAGTCTGTCGCATATGGCGAACTGGTCAAGGGACAGAAGCTGTTCGAGACTGCTTCGATCGGCAGCGCTCCGCTGACTCCTCCAGCCGAGTGGAAGGTACTTGGGACCGTGGTTCCCAAGGTCGACGGGCGCGCGTTTGTGACGGGCAAGCATCAGTACACCACGGATATCAAGCTTCCCGGAATGCTGTATGGCGCTGTAGTGCGGCCTCCTTCGTTTGGCGCGACGCTGGCATCGGTGGGCAGCACCAGCGAACCCGGTGTGACTGTGGTGCGCGAGAAGGATTTCCTTGGCATTGCGGCCCCGGATCGCGCCACGGCACAGCGAGTCGCCGCCGGGGTAAAGGCTCAGTGGACCACCACGCCGCAGCCTTCGGATACGGAGTTGTTCGCCATTCTGAAGAACACGGCGAAGGCGCGGACCGAATCTACGAAAGGATCGATTGAAGAAGGCTTGGCGGCGGCGGACAAGAAGCTGTCGACGACCTACACGCTGGCCTACATCGCGCATGCTCCACTGGAGCCTCGCGCCGCGGTAGCCAAGTGGGATGACGGCAAGTTGACGGCGTGGGTGGGAACGCAGCGGCCCTTCGGTGTGCAGGCGGAACTGGCAAATGCGTTCGGCATTCCCGAATCGCAGGTGCACGTGGTTGTCCCGGATACGGGATCGGGATACGGCGGCAAGCACACGGGCGAGGTGGCGATCGAGGCGGCTCGGTTGGCCAAACAGGCCGGCAAACCGGTGAAGGTGGTGTGGACTCGGGAGGAAGAATTCTCCTGGGCGTACGCGCGACCGGCAGGCGTGATCGAAGTGACCAGCGGTGTGAAGGACGGCAAGCTGGTCGCTTGGGATTTTCACAACTATAACTCCGGCGGCTCAGGACTTGGGCCGCTCTACGATGTTCCGCATCAGCGTGTGCACTTTCACCCGAGCGAGTCACCTTTGCGGCAAGGCTCGTACCGCGGGCTGGCTGCGACCGCGAACCACTTTGCGCGTGAAGTGCACATGGATGAGATCGCACATGAGATTCGGAAGGATCCGCTCGAGTTTCGGTTGGCAAACCTGAAGGATGATCGGCTGAAGGCAGTGTTTCAGCGGGCGGCGGACGCATTCGGATGGGGCAGTCGAAGCGCGGGCGCGGGTCGTGGATTCGGCTTCGGCGGCGGATTCGAGAAGGGCGGCTACGTCGCCACCTTTGCGGAAGTCACGGCGGATAAGGACTTGAAGCGCGTGAAGGTGGAACGCGTCTTGACGGCGTTCGAATGCGGCGCCGTGGTGAATCCCGATTGCCTCCGCAACCAGATCGAAGGCGGTGTGATCCAAGGGCTCGGGGGCGCGCTGTTTGAGCAGATGCAATTTGCCGACGGGAAGCTGTTGAACGGCCGTTTCTCGCGGTATCGTGTGCCGCGGTTCATGGACATGCCTGTGATTGAGACGGTGCTTGTGGACCGCAAGGATTTGCCTTCGGCAGGCGCGGGAGAAACACCGATTGTGGGCGTCGCTCCCGCGATCAGCAATGCGATCTTCGCCGCGGTTGGCGTGCGCCTCAGAGCTATGCCGCTATTGGGGTCGCCTCAGCGGGCGTAGTCGATGGCTGTTCCTGCGCTTAGCCTGACGCCTGCCGAGGCATGCACGGCCGCGGACCTGCTCAACATCATTGAAGCGGGAATGCACGGCTCGCGCTCGGAATGGCTGTTTCTTCGCGAACTTCGGGTTGGGACGAGCCGGCGCAGCGGGGACATGCAGCGTGTGGACGCATTCGCGTTGAACTCACTCCCGCATACCGGCATGAAGCGCGTGTGTTACGAGGTGAAGGTTTTGCGCGCCGATTTCTTGAATGAGTTGAAACATCCGCTGAAGCGCCGGATGGGAATGCGCTATTCCAACGAGTTTTACTTCGTAACGCCTGCTGGTCTGGTGGACGTGCGCGAGGTTCCCGTTGACTGCGGTCTGATTGAAGCGGGCCGCGCGACGCCGGAAGAGTGGAAGGCTTTGATTGCGCGTCATACCGGCTTCTTCCACTTCGATCCGGAAACGCGGGGTTATTGCAAGGTGACCGTGCCTGCTCCATGGCGCGACACTCCCGGCCCCACGTGGCAGATTGTCGCAGCGATGTTACGCAACCAGCGAAGGGAACTGGAAGAGAAGCCGCCGCCTGCTCCTGCGCAGCAGCGACTCACCTTTAGCTAGCTTGCTACGACTGCTGCTTCTCATTATCGGGCTGATTGTTTACGGCTCGCTTTACCCTTGGCGGTTCTCCGGCTCAACCGAGCTTGTCCCTGCTCTTCGGGATCTGTTATCCGGCAACGCGAGCACGTTCTACGCCCGCGATGCGTTGGTCAACGTGTTCTTTTATGTGCCGGTGGGCGCGTGCGCGTACCTGGCATTGCGGCTTCGGGTAAGGGCGGGCGTCGCCGCGGCTGCCGCGGTTGCGCTTGGCATCGCTTTATCGATATGCGTAGAGGTGGCGCAAGGCTTTGAAGTCTCTCGGCGAACCAGCATCTACGATGTTTATGCAAACTCCTTCGGCTCGGTGATAGGGGTGGCCGTTGCCGCGGTCTTCTCTCAGACCGGGATGCGGCTGAAGCGGCGCGAGGGATCGCCGAGGGCGGACTTCGCTGCCTTGGCGTTGATCGCGTGCTGGATTTCTTATCTGGTGTTTCCGTTCCTGCCGACGCTGACCGGGCGTGCCATGGGTGTCGGTTTAGCGCAGGCGCGGAGTGCGGGTCTGTTGAGCGTCGCTTCCGCTTCGGTGGCGTGGTTTGTCATGGGTAAAGCGTTCCAGGCCGCAGGCGTGCCGCGCGCCGCCCTGGTGTGCCTTGCGAGCACGACCTTCGTGCTGGCGCAGGTGCTGGTGCTACCGGCAAAGCCCATCCTGGCGGATTTTGCAGGCGCAGTCGCCGGAGCGCTAGCGTTCGCCTTTGCCCAGCGGCGAACTTGGGGAGCGACGGTGGCGGCGGTCGCGATCGTGGCGCTGCTGGTTGCGCGTGGGTTGACGCCGTTCCGGATTGTGGAGAACGCGAAGGACTTCGGCTGGGTTCCTTTCGCTCCCCTGCTGACGTCGGACTGGTATCGCGCCACCCAGGTGCTGTCGACCAAGCTGTTCTTTTATGCGGCCGCGGTTTGGACGCTGCGAAGCGCGGGATTGCGCCTGCGTTCGGCATCCTTGATCACCGCGGCCGTGCTACTCGCGGTTGAACTGGTCCAACGCCGGCTTCCGGTTCATACGCCGGAAGTTACCGATTCTCTGCTGGCGCTGATGATCGGCATTGGCTTTGACGCCTTTGGCGCGGAGCCTAGACGAACTTCCAACCCTTCCGGAACTTCGGCTTGAGGTATTCATTGGCTTCCGCGTTGTTGGTGAAGCGCATCTTCGACGCGTCCCACATCAGTTTGCCTGCGAACTTCATAGCGATCACTCCGAGCAGCATCCATTGCACGAACGGGCCCGCCACGGTGAAGTTCGAACACGATGGCTCGCCGCCCTTCGCCGCGCGAATCCAGTCGCGATAGTGGCCGGGAGAGCGCGTAAGGAAATCGGGCGGCAGCCGGTAGTCGCGCATCTTGGCGACCGGGATGAGGCGCGTACGCTCGCCGTAACAGCCGGTGGTCATCATGCCTTTGTCGCCGATGAAAAGGCTGCCGTTGGTGTCGCTGTCGCCCAGTAGTTCGCCGGCCGGAACACCGGTGATATCCGGCTGCTTCGGTTGACCGTCGTGCCAAAAAATGCTGACCGGCGGCATCTTGCCCCTGGCCGGAAAATCCCAGCGGATCACTGACGATTTCGGAAAGGTGTGTTCGCCTTTGCCGTCCTGCTTGATGCACTCCACGCTGACCGGCGCGGTCAGGCGCAAGGCCATGTTCGGTGTGCCCAGGATGTGGCAAGCCATGTCGCCAACGGCGCCGCATCCGAACTGCGGGAATCCGCGCCACTTGATCGGGATGTAGGAAGTGCTGAAGGGCGTGGGTTCGGACCCGCCGAGCCAGGCATCCCAGTCCAGCGTGGCAGGCACGGGATCGGGTTTGGGCTCTACTTCGGGACCTTGCAGCCAATACTTCTGCGGGCGATCCGTCCATGCGTGGACTTCTTTCACGTCGCCGATGTCGCCGCTCCACAGGATCTCGCACGCCTGGCGAGCGCCTTCGTTGGAATACCCCTGATTGCCCATCTGTGTAGCTACGCCGTACTTCTCCGCGCCCTTGGCGAGTTCGCCGGCTTCCCACACAGTGCGGGTGAGGGGCTTCTGACAGTAGACGTGCTTGCCTCGAGCCAACGCCCACATAGAGGCTGTTCCGTGCATGTGGTCCGGCGTCGAAACCAGGACCGCATCGACGTTGTTCGTTTCTTTATCGAACATGCGGCGGAAGTCTTTGTAGCGGGTCGCGTTGGGGTATTCCTTGAAGGCTCGGGCGGCGCGAACCTCGTCGGGATCAACCAGCGCGACGATGTTCTCGGTCTTGCAACCGGTGATGTCGCTGTAGCCTTTCCCGCCCGCGCCGATTGCCGCGATGTTGAGCTTCTCGTTGGGCGACTTGTAGCCGAGCTGCTTGAGGGAAGCGACGCTCCCAAAACCAGCGGCTGGAACTGCGCCTGCCATCAAAGCGCCGGTGAAGAACAACCGGCGGGATACACGTTTATCTGCCATGTACGGAGACTCCTTGGGCCCCGAGTTGTGAAATTTTAATCGTAACGTAAGATGCTGCGGAGCCGCCTTGGCTTCTGATACCCTGTACCGAGGATTTCGCCTAACTATGAACTTACTCAAGATGGCTCTGCCGGTGGTGGCCTGCTCTGCGATGGCGCTGATGGCGCAAGATAACGGCCCGATGGAAGAATGGATGAAGACCATCAACCAGACCAATCAGGGTCTGCGGAAGATGGAGAAGAAGGTCGGACCCGAAGCGGTT
>DASQDN010000343.1:0-1531 GCA_035634155.1 Bryobacteraceae bacterium
TTTCATAGAAGTGGTCCCGGAAGCGCTGGAGAACGGACGACCGGTCCTCGGGGAACCCGGCACCCCGGAACTTCAGCAGGGCGAGAGCGGCGTGGTGCATCGCTCCGTATGCGGTCTGCACCGCCTCCAGAACGTCACCCTTCTCAAGCTGTAACTGCGCCTCGAATGCCTCGCGCTCACAGGCGGTCAACTCGAACTCGATCGGTGAGACCACTTCACCAGCGCACTCACCCACGCCGAGATCTCCGACGGTATATTCCCGGGCGTCTCCCCAATCCTGATAGAACTTCGGATCGGCTTCGTGAGCCGGAACGGCTGTGAATTCCTCGATCGTCTTCTTGCACTCGGCTTTGCCGATACGTTTGATGTAGGATTGGAATGACTCGCCCTCCGTCCGCTCGGCCAGATATCGATTCGTCATTCGATCCACTACATCAGGAATGCGCTTTGATGGAACCGCGCCGATAGCGATACCGTACGAGCCGGCGTTTTCTTCCCACTGTCCACCCAGCACAACCTGGAAATGCGGTACGGCGAACCCGTTTTTCACCCGGCTCATACCGTAGAAACCCAGATCGCAGATGTGATGCTGGCCGCAGGAGTTGAAGCAGCCGCTTACCTTGATGTGCAATCCGCGAATGGCTTCGTCGACCTCTGCGCCGCGTTCGAGCAGGCGTGAGCGCAACTCGGCCGCAAGCCCTCGGGAGGATGAGATTCCCAACTTGCACGTATCTGTTCCCGGGCAAGAAACGACGTCGACAACGGTTCCTGCACCAGGCTCCGCGAGATCGGCCGCCTTCAGCTCTTTGTACAACTGCGGCAGGTCGGATTCGCTAACCCAGCGCAAGACGATATTCTGCTCGACTGTCGTGCGGATCGTCTCGCGGGTATATTTCCGCGCGATGTCGGCAAGCGAGCGAAGCTGGTCTGAAGTGATGTCGCCCAGGGGCAGCGTGACGGTCACAGTCGCATAGCCGGCCTGGCGTTGACCGTAAACATTCGAGTCGTACCACTTCTGGAACTCGTCGCTTGATGCCTGCTGAATCTGAAGAAACTCGCCCTTGCGTAGAGGCAGTTCCTCGTATTTATAAACTTCCTTCAGATATTCGGTCCAGATCGGTTCGGGAGTCAGAGCTGCGCGTTCTTCAGCTACCCGCCGCTTGAACTCGTCGAAGCCGATTTTCTGGATGAGGAACTTGAGGCGTGCCGTATTCCGGTTTTTCTTCTCGCCGTACTTCGCAAATACGCGACCGATCGCCAGCGAGAGCGGCATTAGCTCTTCTTCGGGCACGAACTCGTCAAACAGCTTTGCCTGCTGGGGCACCGTTCCGAGACCGCCGCCAACCCAGAATTCAAAGCCGCGCTTGGTTTCGCCGTCCACCAATCGTGTAGCGGCTATGGCTCCGATATCGTGGAGGCGAACCAGGCCGCAGGCTTCATCCCGGCAGCCCGAGAAGGCAATCTTGAATTTACGGCCGTAGTCCTGTGTTCCTGGATGACCCAGGAGGTGATACGCCAGAGCTTTGGAGTA
>DASQDN010000344.1:0-2330 GCA_035634155.1 Bryobacteraceae bacterium
CCTGGCCGCTCAGTCTCTCATGCTGCAGCACCCTGATCCCGGAACGGATGATATGACCGGCAACCTCCCCCAGCCGCGCGGCGGCGTTTCACCCGTATCCACGCGGGTCATGAACCTCTCCCATTTTCTGCGCCAGGCAGCGCTGCGGCATGGGGCCGAGATCGGCTTCGTCTGGGGAGAGCAGACCTGGACCTGGGCCGATCTCGACAGGCGCGTCGATGCCATGGCGGCTGCTCTGGCGGCCAGAGGGATTGGGAAGGGTGATCGCGTTCTGGTGCAGTCAAAGAACTGCAATCAGATGTTCGAGTCGATGTTCGCCTGCTTCCGGCTCGGCGCCGTCTGGGTGCCGACGAACTTTCGCCAGACGCCGGATGAGGTAACGTATGTGGCACAGGCGAGCGGCGCGTCCGCCATGATCTGCCACGCCGATTTCCCGGAGCATGCGGCTGCTGTGCGCAGTGCCGTTTCGGATCTGCGCTTCATCGTTTCGATCGGGCTGTCCGAGTTCGGAGAGGAGTATGATGAGCTCGTCGATCAGCATGCAGGCCAGTCCGCCCCGACAGCGATGGTGGAGCGCGACGATCCATGCTGGTTCTTCTTTACGTCCGGCACGACCGGGCGCCCAAAGGCGGCCGTTCTGACCCATGGCCAGATGGCCTTCGTGATCACCAATCATCTCTGCGACCTGATGCCGGGAACGACGTCTGCGGATGCCTCTCTGGTGGTTGCCCCTCTTTCCCACGGTGCCGGCGTCCATCAGCTTGTGCAGGTGGCGCGGGCGGCAAAGACCGTGCTGCTCGCCGGCGAGCGCTTCGATGTGGATGAGGCCTGGGCCCTGGTCGAGCGCTGGCGCATCACGAACATGTTCACGGTGCCGACTATCGTGAAAATGCTGACGGAACACCCGTCGGTTGACGCGCACGATCATTCGTCCCTGCGCTATCTGATCTATGCGGGCGCGCCCATGTATCGGGAGGATCAGAAGCACGCGTTGAAGAAGCTGGGCAAGGTGCTCGTTCAGTACTTCGGGCTTGGAGAGGTCACCGGCAACATCACCGTGCTGCCGGCAGCGCTCCATGAAGCCGACGATGAACCTGAAACGAAGGTGGGAACCTGCGGCTATGAGCGAACGGGCATGCAGGTGTCGATCCAGAACGATCATGGCGACGAGGTGCCGCCGGGCATGACCGGAGAAATCTGTGTCTGCGGCCCAGCAGTCTTTGCCGGCTACTACAATAACCCGGAAGCCAACGAGAAGGCGTTCAGGAACGGCTGGTTCCGCACCGGCGATCTCGGGCACATGGACCAGGAAGGCTTTCTCTACATCACGGGCCGCGCCTCCGACATGTACATCTCGGGAGGGTCGAACATCTATCCCCGCGAGATCGAGGAGAAGATCCTCACCCATCCGGCGATTGCAGAGGTCGCGGTCCTCGGCGTGCCTGACAGGACCTGGGGCGAAGCCGGTGTCGCCGTGTGCATTCTGCGACCGGAGGCAACGCTCACCGAGCAGGAGCTTGTCGCCTGGCTGGACGGCAGGATCGCCCGCTACAAGCTGCCGAAACGGGTTTTCTTCTGGGACAGCCTGCCCAAGTCCGCCTATGGCAAGATCACCAAGAGAACGATCCGGGCGGAGCTTGAAGCGCGAGGATGCATTCCGTTCGAGCAGGCCGTCGAAGCCTAGACGGCCTGCGGCAAAGCGCGCACCCGTTACGTTCCGCTGCGGAAAGTTGCGTTAACCGGTTGTTAACCATGCCAGTCCAATGATGATCGGGCTGATCCGAACGCTGGATCAACACCTTCCTGAAAGCAAGCGGAGGCGCGGATGTACCGCCTCGCTTGCTTCGGGATCAGGATCCCTGCCTGGTCAGGGGCGTCCCCGCTTCCGCCATCGCGACACCGAATGGCAGGGAGCTTCAGCGATTGCTACTCTCTGCTCCCTCAAGCCAGCACGAAATACGCCGTCACCGCGCCGGCGATGACACCTATGAACGCGTAGGGGTACCAGGTGGGAAAGGGCTTGTTGTGACCATTGAAGCTCAAGGCGATCTCCCGCGCGTAGGAAGCTTTCCCTCCTGTGGCCGCGTAAAATGGTATTTTCGTGGAAGCTGGATCACATTGCGGTCTTCCGGAGAAGATATGGCTGCCTGAGCCGTCCGTTGAGGCGTGAAGGCGAAGAAAAGTACCTTGAAGCCATTTTAAAGAAGCGAATTCGGCATCGATCTCAAAGCCGTAGAGGCTGTTTTAGAACCTCTCTGATCTTCTGCTAACCCCTTGATTATTCTTGTTTCTTTCAGATATTTCATGGGCATTGCTTGACCTGGTCCTGA
>DASQDN010000345.1:0-2611 GCA_035634155.1 Bryobacteraceae bacterium
GGCGTCTGCGGCGGCGACGACGACCAGGACTCGCTACCCGGAAGCAAGTATCATCTTCCGGCTGCGGCGCCTCGTTGCGGTGAGCGCCTGATCCAGAGAGCTGCCAAGCAGGTGGGCGTCTCTATCGTTGCCGGGCGGCGAGCAGTTCTTACTCGCGCCCACAACGGACGCGCCAAGTGCCACTTCTGCGGCGCTTGTGGACGCGGGTGCGACGTGTCGGCGTTCTTCAACGCCAGCGATTATCTGCTGGAGCCGGCGTTCAAGACCGGCAAGCTCACGTTGGTCGACAACGCCGTTGTGGCTCGTGTGCTGGTGGATGAGAAAGGCATGGCGAACGGCGTGCAGTACTTCGACCGCCATTCCGGCGCCGAACACAAAGTGATGGCCAAGCGCGTTGTGGTCGCCGCCTCCTGCATCGATTCCACGCGCATCCTTCTGAACTCGAAATCATCGACCTACCCGAACGGGATCGGTAATTCGAACGATGTCGTTGGCCGATATCTAACTGAGCAGGTGCGATTCCACATTCAGGCCTTCGCGCCTGAGCTCATCGGCTCCAAGGTATTGAACGACGATGGCATCGGCGGCGAGCACATCTACATGCCGCGTTTCAATCATCGCGATGGCCGCAAGCGCGATTACCTGCGAGGCTTCGGATGTCAGTTCTGGAGCACGGGCTCGCATCCTGGCCCCGCATGGGCAAAGGTGCTCCCAGGCTTCGGAGCCGGTTTCAAGAAGGCAGTGAAGGAGCGCTTCCCTGCCCTGCTATCGCTGCATCCGTACGGCGAAGTGCTGCCGCGCGCGGAGAATCGAGTGACCGTGGAAGGCACGCCGGTGGACAAGTACGGCGTCCCGGTTGTGAAGATCACGTTCGGGCACTCGGATAACGAGAAGAAGATGGTGGATGACATGTATTCGACGTGTGAGGCCATCCTGAAACAGGCGAAGGCTGAGGTCCTGCCCTACAAGCGAGGCACTGTCGATGGACTTGGCACGGCCATCCACGAACACGGCACTGTCCGCATGGGCGCGGACCCGAAGCTTTCGGCCTTGAATGGTTTCTGCCAGATGCACGAAGTGAAAAACGTCTTCGTCGTGGACGGCGCATCCTTCACCACGGCTAGTGAGAAGAACCCGACGTTAACGATTCTTGCGCTCGCATGGCGCGCTTCCGATTACATGGCCGAGGAGATTCGCGCAGGCCGAATCTGAAGCTGCACACGGTTACTTACCCCAGGCGGCGCTGCGACGTCATCGTATCGAGCAGGAGGGCGCCGCCTCATGGCTAAGAAAGACGACCGTTGCTGGCCCGGATACGAGCCGGTTCCAGGCAAGGCTGCCAACGAGCAAGGAAGCTGTCGCAAGAAGGCGGCATCGAAATCGACAGACAGCGAAAAGAAGTTTCAGGCCAAGCGCGAGAAGCAGTTGCAGGAGTGGAAGAAGGAGCATCCCAAGTCGCCGCGCAAGTCCGCGCAACATCTTTCTAAGCCCGCCACGGCGGCAAAGAAGAAACGGGCTCCCTCCACGCGGAAGAAGGCCCGTCGAACTACCAAGTAATTATTGCGGTCGCCGTAATTGGATGCCAAGCTCGCGCAACTGCCGCTCGGGCACGGTGGACGGAGCCTCGCACATCAGGTCGGTACCCTTGGCCGTCTTCGGGAATGGAATCACGTCACGAATCGAAGTCTCGCCGGCGAGGAGCATTACCAAGCGATCCAGGCCGAGCGCCACGCCACCATGCGGCGGAGCTCCGTACTCCAACGCATCCAGGAGAAAGCCAAAGCGCCGGCGCATTTCTTCATCGCTGAAACCAAGAGCGCTAAACACGACATTCTGAATATCGCGCCGGTGAATACGAATCGAACCCGATCCAAGTTCAATTCCGTTCAGCACCAGATCATACGACTTGGCACGGCACCGCGCCGGATCGGTTGTGAGTTTCTCCAGATCCTCATCGTGCACGGAAGTAAATGGGTGATGCGCCGCGTTCCAGCGATTGTCTTCTTCATCCCACTCAAACATCGGGAAGTCGACCACCCAAAGGAAGCGGAAATCGTCCTTCTTCAGCAGCCCGTGACGCTCGCTGAACTTCTGCGCCGCGTACAGGCGCAACTGGCCGCAAGCCTGGTACACAGTCTCTTCGGGACGCTGCCCCTTCGGCTCGCCTGCCCAGCTTGCCAGGATGAGCATGTCATTCTCACCTGCGCCTGACCGCTGCCGGACCTTCGCGATCTGCTCCGGCCAATCGCGCTCCAGGCGCTTGATGTCGTCGAACACCCGAAGCCCGCGCTCCTGCCCGAACGCCTTCAACTCATCTCGATCTTTGCGGCTGAGCACGCCCGTATTCGGCACATGAATCGCCACCATCGGCAACCCATGCTGGGCAGCGATATCGGATCCGGCGAATACATCCTCCACCGAATAGAACGGGGGTACGCGGATATCGGGCTTATCGATTCCGTACGAGCGCATGGCTTCGGCATACGTCAGGCGTGGAAACGGCGCCTCAACGTTGTACACGGCGGCCTCACAAAACTTCTCCACCAGGGGCTCGATCACTTCGTAGATCTGTTCCTGCTGCGCGAACGACATTTCCAAGTCGATCTGCGTA
>DASQDN010000346.1:0-5433 GCA_035634155.1 Bryobacteraceae bacterium
GCAGGCTGGGTCGACATCATGGTTCCCATGGCCGTCGATCTTCTGGTCGAAACAAATTCCGGCGAGCCCGTCGAGCAACTCCGGGAACTGGTATTGGAGTTCGTCGGCCGTTTAACCGGCAAGGAAACGATCTACCAGATGATGGCTCTGGCCGACGCGATTCGGGAGCGCGGCGGCACACCCTTGGAGCCTCTCGCCTATAAGAAGATGTACCTTGACCGCCTGCACAAGCACATCGAGCATCGGCTGGCTGCGCTGGAGTCCGGCGCCGCTTCCGCTGAGGAGTATCTGGTGCCTGGCTCGCGCGCGCTTCTGGATGCTTTAAAGGGACGCGGCTTCACGATGTATCTTGCCAGCGGAACCGACCATGCGGACGTCGTAGCCGAAGCTAAGCTTCTTCGCATCCACGACTATTTCGCCGGCGTCTTTGGCGCCCAGGACGACCTGAAAAGCTTTTCCAAAGGACTGCTGATCAAGCGCATCATCGATTCGGCCGAGTTCCGCGGCCCCGAGTTCCTCGGCTTCGGCGATGGCTACGTTGAGATCGAGGAAGTGAAGAAGGTTGGCGGCATCGCCGTCGGCGTTGCAACGCATGAGCCCGAGTGCCTCACCGTCGACGCCTGGAAGCGCGATCGCCTGGTTGGCGTCGGCGCCGACTTCATCGTTCCGAATTTCCTCGCGCTCGACGAACTGCTCGACACGGTCTTCCCACGCACGCATGCCGTCCAAGTTTGATTTCTTCGATCGTTCCCGGCTCCGCATTCTTCCGCTTGCCGAGCGCGCCAACGACCTCGCGCTACCCAATTGGCTGAGCCTCCAAGATGAGACGCCTCCGTTCGATCACGCGGACCTGCCGTTGCTGGCGGGCCGCATCGTTCAGGCCAAGACCAGAATCCTCATCATGGGAGCGCATGTGCTGCGGGCTGGGGTGAACCGCCACATTATCGACCTGATCGAACGCGGGTATATCAGCCACATCGCCACCAACGGCGCCTGCGCCATTCACGATTACGAACTCGCTCGCATCGGCGCCACGACCGAAAGCGTCGCGCGCTACATCAATGAAGGCCAGTTCGGCCTCTGGCAGGAGACCGGGGAACTGAATGATTGGATCGCCCAGGCGGCCGACCAGAGGCTCGGGCTGGGCGAGAATGTCGGCCGGCGCCTGGATGCAAGCGCATATCCGCACAAGGAACTCAGCGTATTCGCGGCCGCCTATCGGCACAACATTCCTGTTACCGTGCACGTCGGCATCGGCTACGACATACTCCACGAGCACCCGAATTTCGACGGCGCCGCGCTTGGATGGGCCAGCTATCGCGACTTCCTGATCTTCGCCAACACGGTGGAACGCCTCGGCTCAGGAGTCGTGCTCAATTTCGGGTCGTCTATCATGGGCCCGGAAGTATTCCTGAAAGCTTTGGCGATGGCACGCAACGTCACCGAGGTTCGAGGCTTCTGCACGGCCGTCTTTGACATGGCGCCGATCCACGGCGACCATCGTCGCGAACTGCCCAAGAGCGATCCCGGCTATTACTTCCGGCCCCACAAGACGATGCTGGTGCGCACCGTGGCCGAAGGCGGCGAGAGCTATTACTTCTGTGGACACCACCGCGCGACCTTTCCCGCATTCCGCCGCGCGATACTGCAAGCAGAGGCGCACTCATCATGAACGCCGCGCACATCCTGGCCTCCATTCACGACCTCAACGTCCTGGTGATCGGCGATGTGTGCCTCGACCGCTGGTGCTATTACGATCCCGATTTGAGCGAGCCGTCGCGAGAAACCGGTATCCCCCGGCTCGCGGTTGTGAACACGGAATTGACGCCGGGCGCCGCGGGTACGATTGCGAATAACCTGGTGTCGCTGGGTGTGCGAAAGGTCGGGGTTGTCGGCGCGGTCGGGCAGGACGGCTTCGGTTGGGAACTGATGCGCGCCCTCACCGCTCGCCACATCGCGCCCGACTTGCTGGTTCGATCTGCCCAAGTGACCACGTTCACGTATACGAAGCTCATCAACAGTCGCACGGGGGAAGAAGATCGCCCCCGCGTTGACTTCATTTCGAGCGCCGCGATTCCGGCCGACGTCGAAGAAGAGCTGTCCGCGCATTTGCGCCAATGGTTCCACCACTTCGATGTGATCCTGGTTTCCGACCAGGCCGAGACAGACACCGCGGGCGTAGTGACCCCCGCCGTCCGCGAGACCCTCATCGATCTCGCGACCGCATCGCCCGAAAAGATCGTCTGGGTGGATTCGCGCGTGCGCATTGAGCATTTCCGCGACGTCATCGCAAAACCGAACGCAATGGAAGCCGAGCAGGCGTGTCTTCGCGCGTTTAACGATGTGGACCTGCGCCGGCTCTATGAATCGCGAAGCTACAAGCTGATGATGGTGACCGACGGTTCCAATGGGGTGCGCGTGTTTGATGCCGCGCAGGAACGCCATGTGCCCGGTCGAAACGTGAAGGCTGTCGATATCTGCGGAGCGGGGGACGCCTTCTCTGCCGGAGCATCCTGCGCGCTGGCCGCTACGGGCGATCCCATCCAAGCCGCCGAGTTTGGCAACCTCATCGCGTCGATCACCGTACAAAAGCGCGGCACGGGCAGCGCTTCGCCGCAGGAAGTGCTGCAAGCCGCAGGGGAGGCTTAGGCGTGGCGACTCTCGCGATCGACATTGGCGGCACCAAGTTCACCATGGCCGTTTTTGTTGACGGGCGCATGGCGGTGCGCGAGTCGCGGGCAACCGACAGATCCGGCGGTCCTGATTGGATGGTTGCTCAGATCGCCGAGATCGGGAGCGCCTGGAAGGGTGTCTACGCGTTTAAAAACTGCGGCATCGGCTTCGGCGGACCTGTGGACTACGCAGCCCAGCGGGTCGCTCTGTCCACGCACGTCCGCGGATGGAACGACTTCGACCTAACCGGCTTTGTGCGCTCCGAATTCGGCGTGCCCGCCATTATGGATAACGACGCCAATGTCGGCGGGCTCGGCGAGGCAAACTTTGGAGCGGGGGTCGGCTTTGATCCGCTTTTCTACATGACGCTGTCCACGGGCATCGGCGGCGGCATCGTGATCCAGAAGGGCGTTTATCGTGGCGCCGACTCGTACGCCGGCGAGCTCGGCCACCTCGCCGTGCGGCCGGAAGGACCAGTCTGCCTGTGCGGCTCGCGGGGCTGCTTTGAGCGCATGTGCAGCGGCCTGTGGCTGGAACGTGACAACGGCAAGCCTGCATCCGAGCTACTGCAAGATCCCAAATTTGTGCGGAATTACGTTGTCGATCTCGCGCTCGGTTTGAAAGCAGCCATCATGATTGTGAATCCCGCACGATTCGTGATCGGCGGTGGCATCAGCAAAGCGGGCGATCGGCTGTTCATGCCGCTGCGCCAGGAAGTACGGCGGCAAATCACCACGTGGTCCCGTGCGCGCATCGACATCGTGCCGGCCGCACTGGCCGACGACAGCGTACTCTACGGCGCGCTCGCGCTGACAAAGGAATTGAAATGAGCTTCGTTCAAGAATATAAATCGAACCTGCTGAATGCCATCGATCGCATCGACCTTCAGAAGGTAGACGGCATCATCGAGATCTTCAAGCAAGCGCGCGACGAAGGTCGACAGATCTTCACGTGCGGCAACGGCGGCAGCGCCTCCACCGCATCGCATTTCGTGTGCGACATCGTCAAAGGCGCCAGCTTCAATCGCGACTCGCGCTTCAAAGTGATATCGCTGTGCGACAACATGGCCACTCTTTTGGCCTATGCCAACGATGTCAACTACGACTGCGTTTTCGTGGAGCAGTTGAAGAACTTCGCTAAGCCCGGAGACGTGGTGCTCGGCATCAGCGGCTCAGGCAATTCACCGAACGTCGTGAACGCGATCGAGTACGCTAACTCCATCGGTTGCGAGACCATCGCCCTCACCGGCCGCGACGGCGGCAAACTCGGGCCCATCGCCAAACTGCATCTGAACGTCCAAGCGCCTCACATGGGCCGCATTGAGGATGCGCACATGATCGTGTGCCACATGGTCGCGTATTACTTCATGGACACCGAAAGGTAACGCCGCATGAGGTTGGCTCTGGTTTGCCTGGCTTGCTACAGCGCGCTCGCGCAGGAGCCTCTCCGTGTCCTGTTGGTCACAGGCGGACACGACCATGAGCCCAGCTTCTACTCGGTGTTCAATGAGCAGAAGGACATCGTTACCAACGTAAACCCCCATCCGGTCGCCTACAACGGTTCGCTGGACCGCTACGATGTTCTGGTTTTGTACGACATGGTGCAGGATCTTCCGGAACGTCAGAAGGACCGGCTGAAAGCGTTCGTCGATGCCGGCAAAGGCCTGGTAGTCTTGCATCACGCAGTGGTCAGCTTCGAGAACTGGCCCTGGTATCGCGAGACAATCGGCGCGCAGTACTTCGAAAAGAAGTCAACGTACAAGCACGACCTCGATCTCGACATCGAGCCCGTCACGGCGCATCCGGTTACACGAGGCATCGGTAAGTTCCGCGTGAACGACGAGACTTACAAAGGCATGTGGATGTCCGACAAGAACATCGTGCTTCTCCGCACCAATCACCCCACCAGCGACGGACCTGTGGCGTGGATAAGCCCGCATGCGAAGTCTCGCGTTGTCACCGTCCAACTGGGACACAGCAGTCTTGCGCACAATTCTTCCGATTGGCGGAAGCTCGTACGTCAGGCAATGTTGTGGGCCGGAGGACGCCTGCAATGACTCGCCCTATGCTACATTGCCCGTAGTGCTGCGATCCTGTGTGCTCCTGCTGGGCGTTGCTTCCTTGCTACCGGCGCAAACTGACCTGAAATCATACATACCAAAGTTGGAACGAAACCTGAAGGAGAACATCATCCCCTTCTGGCTATCCAAGTCCATCGACAAGACCGACGGCGGCTATCTACTGGGGCATGACATCAAAGGTTTGCCGCAAGGCAATCCGCCGAACAAGGGGATCGTCACGCAAGCGCGCATGGTGTGGTTCTTTTCGCGGCTGGCGCGCGAAGGATATACTCCCACGCAAACCCTGCCCGCGGCCGAGCACGGCTTCCGCTTCCTACGCGACAAGATGTGGGACAAGGTCAACGGAGGCTTTTTCTGGGAAGTGGACGTCACCGGCGCCAGGCAAATCCAACCCGGCAAGCATCTTTACGGTCAAGCGTTCGCCCTCTACGCGCTCAGCGAGTACTACCTCGCCTCCCAAAACAAAGAATCCCTCGACCTCGCCAATACCCTCTTCCGAGCTATGGAGGGCAAGGCTTACGACAAGGAGTTCGGCGGCTACCGCGAATCTTTCAAAGTGGACTGGTCGGAGATGCCGCCAACCGAGCGGCACGACATGGGCCCATCGAACTTGAAGCTCATGAACACGCATCTTCATCTGATGGAGGCGATCGCTACCTATTATCGGGCCAGCAAACTCC
>DASQDN010000347.1:0-10779 GCA_035634155.1 Bryobacteraceae bacterium
CACGACTACGGCCCGCATCACGGCGATCAATGGTGTCCCCATGGATGATCTCGATCTGGGCGGCGGCGCGGGTCGCCGTTTCCGCATGGCGCGCGCCATGGCGGCATTTGCCGAATTGCCGGAAGGAACCCAGATTGTCCGAGGCGCTTGGTGGAAGGACGCGTCGCAGCCGCAGGTGTCGCTTACAAATCGGATGGCGAACGCACTGAAGCTCGAGCCCGGCGGAAACATCACGTTCAACGCGTTCGGCAGGATCATCACCGCGCGCGTAGCAGCGGTGCATCGAACCGACGAACGCCGCCTGCACGGCATGGTGGAGATGATGGCCACGCCCGGCATGCTGAACGAACTGCCGACTACGTATTACGCCGCGGCGCGCGTCGACACTCCGCGGATTGCAGCTTTGCAGCGCGATTCCTACCGTCAGTTCCCCACTGTTACGGTCATCAACGTTGCCGATATCTTGGATCGCGTGCAGGAAGTGGTGGACCAGATGGCCCTGGTGATTCGCTTCATCTCCGCGTTCGCGATCTTCGCGGGCGCGATT
Organism: Bryobacteraceae bacterium; assembly: GCA_035634155.1. Classification (GTDB taxonomy): domain Bacteria; phylum Acidobacteriota; class Terriglobia; order Bryobacterales; family Bryobacteraceae; genus DASQDN01. Next base: position 548 of record DASQDN010000347.1, read on the forward strand.
ATCCTTGCCTCTAGCGTGGCGGGCACGCGCTTCCGGCGCATTCGAGAGATCGTCATCTTCAAAACCTTAGGCGCCACCCGAGCCACTGTGGCGAAGATGTTCTCCATCGAGTTTATGGTGCTGGGGATTGTGGCAGGGGCGATGGGCAGTCTGTTAGCCACAGTGTTTACGCGACTGATTCTCAGTCGTTTCTTCGATTCACCGTTCCATTTCGATGCAGTCCCAAACCTGGTCGCGATCGCGGCTACGGCTTTGATCGCATCCGGGTCCGGGTGGCTCGCGAGTTTTCGCATACTCGGCCAGAAGCCGCTTGAGATCTTAAGGGGTGAGTAAATCGAAAACAAAAGGCTGGCTTTCCTCCTTCAAAAGAGAAAAAGCCAGCCGGATGCAATGCAAGTTCTTCTGAGTTAGAACATCACTCGGAACGAGAGCTGCAATTGAGACGGACCACCTTGCGTGGAATCGCCAAAGTCGGAGACACCCGGCGTCATGAACGTGGCCGGGTTGGCCTGATTCATGGTCGTGTTCGAGGCGTTCCAGTTGAACCATTTGAACGGATTGTAATAGTCCAGCCTGAGCTGCGGACGAACGCGTTCGGTGACTCGGAATTCCTTGTACATCGAGGCGTTCGCGCCGATAATTCGCTGCCCGATGAAGTAATTCACCGGCGCGGTGCCGCGAGTGAAGGACGGCGCAACGTGAATGCATTCGTTACCCAATGTTGCGCCATTCGGTTGCAGGATCGGCGTTGTTCCGCAGTTGGTGACCAGCGGATTCTGCGCGTTCTGCACGAACCGGTTGTTACCGATGTCCTGCCAGTTGTCACGAAGCTCGGGCATCTTAACCAAATGCAGGCTGCTGATGGTCGGCTGGTAGCCCGGATAATCCTGGCGGGTTCCGGAGACTGTTCCCGTCACAGGATTGAGGTAGGTGCCACCCGAATAGCCCAACGATTGAGGCGTCGGCGCCCACACGCTGTAGTTCCAGGAGAAGCTATAGCCGCCGAACATCGCATCCAACCAGCCGCGACGCGTGCTCCACTTCTTGCCGTTTCCAAACGGAAGCTCGTACGTCATCGAACTCACGTAGCGATACTTCTGGTTGATGTTAGTAACCGAGCGCATTAGATCCTGATCCTGGTACAGATTCCCGGGATTGTTCTGGATGCCTTTCTGCCATGTAATGAACGTGAGGAAGCTCAGACCATGCGAGTACCGCTTCTCCAACTTTGCGGTTCCCGAGTGATAGCTCATCGTGACGCAATTGCACTGGTAGTTGACACCATTTAGGTTCGGATACGGCTTGTAAGCTTGGGTGCCATTGACGCCGGAATTGTTGTTGACCCAAGTGTTGCGATAGGCCCAGTTCTCCGGCTGGGTCAGATCGATGACATTGCCGTCGGGATCGATTCCGGTGCCGTACGGCCTAGACTGCCAGTTGTAGTTGCCACTAAAGCCGATATTGCGCATACCCACATAGGACAGTTCCACGAGGAAGTTCTTCTTGATCGCGCGCTGAATGCTGAAATTCCAGTTCAGCGTGTATGGGTTGTGGAAGTTCCTCGGGATCACCGTGATGGTGGGCCGATTGGCGGGAATGGCAGCGGAGGTGGGAATCGAACCATCCGGCAATTGCGGTGTGGACACGAACGGCGGGACGCCGGAGTCGATTTGGAACAGCGGGGTGTATACATTCGCCTGGTTGGAAACCGACTGGTTGAAGAAGTTGCCGCCGCCGATTTCGCTTTGATTGGTCCAGCCCAGATTCCAGTCGAGAGTAATCATGGCAAAGCCCGCCCGGATCACAGTGTCTTCATCCACGGTCCATGCGAGACCAAAGCGTGGCCTGAAGTTATTGTTGTCGCGATTCCATAGGAAGCCGTCCGGATGAATCCATCCGCCCTTGCAACCACCCGGCGGGCACCGCAGCACCCCGGGGACCGAACCGTTGGTGTAGTAATTGTCAGGAACATCAAGACTGCCTACGCTCAATCCGCCTGGGAACTTGCTGTGCGCGGGAGTTTCATTGCTGTACCGGAGCCCTATATTCAGCGTCAGATTGCGGAGAATCCGCCAATCATCCTGGAAATAGAAGCTGTGGTTCGCGGTAACCGGGAGAAGGGAAGCGCCCTGTTGATTGTACGAGTAGCTATACACGTTGCCCAACATGATGTCGGCCAGCGCAATACCGCCCGTGTTTGCGATACTGTTGCCATTCGGCTGCAGGCCGTTGGTACCGCCGAACGTAAGTGAGAGCCTTGGGTTCGAGATATTGTGTTGGTTGTAGTTCATCCACAGGTACTCGTACCCGAATTTGAAGGCGTGTTTGCCCGAAATTTTAGTAAAGTCCTGGTTGAACTGGCGGGTCTGATTGATGGCGACGCCCATCGTACCTACTCCCAGGTTCGAACTTCCGTTCGTACCTTGCTGCAGGCCGAAATTGATGGGACTCAAATAGACGTTGTCAGGGAGGTTCGGTACCGTCTTTGCCAATTCAAATGTGTAGTCCTCGCCCGAACGAGAGCGACCGTTGTTCGACCGGCGGTAGGCTCCAATCTTCGTTTCGCTAATCAGGGTTGGCGACAGAGTATAAGTGAACGACCACGCGCCGTGCGCCTGGACGGTGTAGTTCAACGTCTGGAACTCATCGAAAGGTTTATAGGCGATATTCACATTGTTACGAGGTTGCCGCTGGGTGCCTCCGCTGTAACTGAACATGGTCCTCAGCTTTTCGGTTAAGGTGTGATCCACCCTAAGCTGATTAGTGATGTTGAAATAGTTGCCCGTGCCCGACTCGACAATGTTTCCGTTCGGGCCGGTGTTGGTGATGCTGCCTACGCCCGTTGGCGCCCGAAAAGGATTCTTCGACGCGATGTTGTTCCACATGGTGCTGAAGCGGTTCTTCGGGATCACGTTTCCGGGGAACGGAGTGCGCATCAGGTTGCCGGCGGCGAAACTGCCGCTGGTGGACTGCGGATCGTAAATACGATTTGAATAGGCGCTGAAGTCCCCTTCCAACATGGCGGCGGTCGGCGTGCTGTAGCTGCTCGCGTTCGAAGAGCTATCCAGATGGTACGATCCGCTCAGACTGAAGAACGTCTTGTTTCGCCCGTTGTAAATCTTCGGAAGAACAACGGGACCGCCGACGACGAAATCCGGCATTTGGAACAGCGTCTTGTTGTTCGGATTCTGCTGTTGCAAAGTACGCTGCTCAAAGAAGCGGCGGTGCATCATAGATGTGCTCTTGAACAGGTATCCGCCCTGACCTCGAAGCTGGTTTGTGCCGCTCTTCTTGACGAAGATCAAAGCCCCAGAAGTGGCGTGTCCATATTCCGCGGGCATCGCGCTGGTAATTACTTTGACTTCTTCAATGCCGATCGCTACATTGTTCAGACTGGTGCCGCCGTCCATCGAGGTAGCCATGATGCCGTCCTCGTATTGGGCTGTTTGCCAGTTCTGACCGCCGTTGATGTTCCAGTTGCCGAGCGAGCCCGGCCACGGAGCATTTGTGCTGCCGACTTGCGGCGTATAGTACAACACGCCTTTGGACCAATGCTGGTTGTTCGGAAGCTTGTAGAAGTAATCTCCCGACATGACTTGGCCGGTGGAGGATGTCTGCGTTTCCAGCAGAGTGGCGGCGCTGGTAACTTCGATGGATTCGCTGAGAGAGCCTACATCCATCGCGATGTCGATATTGAGATTCTCACCGATCCGGAGGCTTAAGCCATCGCGGACCTGCTTCTTGAATCCATTCGCCGCGATAGACACGCGGTACGGTCCGGCTACCAACGAAGGTACGTGAAACAGGCCGTCCGAGTTGGTTCTGCTGAGTGAGTCGACGTTCGTGGCAGTCTGCGTGACTACGATGTCCGCATCCGGTATGACGCCGCCGCTTGAGTCCGTAACCCGTCCGGAGATGATGCCTGTGTTCGTCTGTGCGAAGATCGGAACGCTGAGCAGGAACATCAGGGCACACAGCCCTAATTCAGTACGAAAACGCAACGTAATTCTCCTTTATCTCAGGAATCGCTCTTTGGAGCTTTTCAAACCGCGCTCGCACGCAGGAGCTTCAGAGATCGATCCGCTAAGAGGCAGGGGAATCGAAGAGATCCGTTCCTGAGCATAAGTAGGGGATCGCTGAGTTGTTCGACGGCCGAAAGAACTAAATCGCTACCGGACGGCGCTCCCAGACCCCAGACCGCAAGCATTGGTGGACATATACTATCCGCTTTGTCGTCCGGTTTCAATAGGTAGTCGAGCAGAGTTAACGTTTTCGAAGATGGAGAAACAGCTATCTACGTGAATTATTTTGAAAGTCGATCAGAGATGCCATCAATTGCTTTCCGGCCGCGTCGCCCGGTTTCAGAATCAGCATCCGACGGCAAGCCGCGATCGCCTCTGGGACGCGCCCTGGAATACGGGCGAGCGCATAAGCGAGTTCGTAGTGTACTTCCGGTACATTCGGGTCCAGGCGTAGGGATTCCTGATACTCGGCGATTGCATCTTCCAACCGACCGACCTTGTGAAATGTGTTTCCCAGGTGAAAATGCGCAAGTGCGGAATCGGGCTTCATCTGCAACGCTTTGTGCAGTTCGTTGATCGCCTCGGCTTGCCGCCCGGGGAGTTGGGCATAAGCGATTCCAAGATTCAGGTGCGCCTGCCAGAACTCGGATCCTGCTCCCATGGTGGCCTTGGTCGCCTCGATCGCCTTCTGGTATTCAGCAACGGCATCCTGCTGGCGTCCGGGAATCGACATTAATGCCAGCCCCAGGTTCAAGTGGGCCGAATATGAGTACGGGTCGGTGCGCAAGACAGACTCGTACTCGGCAATTGCATCGTGCAGCCGGCCAGGCGCCTGCGCCAACGCAAGTCCCAGATTCACCCGGAAATCTGAGCGCCTCGGCGCGAGCCGCACAGCTGCTTCCATATGAGGAAGGGCTTCGGCTTCGCGGCCGGTCGACATAAGCATCACGCCGAGGTTGTTATGAACGAGCGCGCTGTCGGGATTGCGCGCCAGGGTTCGCCGAAAGAGCGTTTCGTAATCGACATAGTCGCCGCTCTGCTGCCACGTCAAGGCCGCGAGTGGAGCAACAATGAAAGCTGCGACAACGATGGAAGCCAGCCGATTTGAAGTTGTGCGATTCACAAGCGTCGAAATCGCCCATGCCGCCGGAGTAATAACCGCCAGGATTGCCAGATACTGGAAATGATCCGCCACGAAAGAGTAGCGGAACGGGTAGACATTGAAGAAACCGAGCACCGGGAACAGCATTCCCACGAAAATCAGGAAGCTGGCGAGAGGGCCTCGATGTTTCCGCGCCACCCATGCGAGGCTCAGCGCGACCAACAATAAAGCCGTTGGGAACATATATGGCCACCATTGGCCGGCATCAATGGTCCAACGCGGGTAAACGAACATGAGATTCAGCGGCCAGATGGCTTTGCAGGCGTAGAACCAGGGAACCCGGCCGGCGAGCAGAAGGCGCTCAGATAAGGTGAGCGCGTATTCCGGACCGTGGGCGCCAATCAGGCTTGGCTCGCTCTCCACCCAAGCTGTGAATAGGCCCGCTGGGATGCCAATCGCGAACCAAAGCGATAAGGGCTTCACGTCGCGCTTCCACGCAATCTCTCCGCGCCGCCACCAGAAGATCACCAAAAGCGCCGCTGGAAGGACGGCGATTACTGTCTTGCTGAGCAGGCCAAGGACGAACAAGCCAAGCGCCGACAGATAGAGCGACCTTCGCCTTGTGCTGTCGAACTTGACATACGTGAGCGCCGCGCCAAGACAGAATGCTCCGGACAAGGTGCTTTTCTGCTCGGAGATCCAAGCAACCCCCTCCACGCACACTGGATGAACGGTGAAGAGCAGGCCAGCGAGCCACGCTCCAGCCATCCCAAGACGTTGCGCGATCTTTGCGACCAGGAACGCCGAGATCGCGTGCAGCACGACGTTGACTAAGTGGTAGCCGAGAACTGCGTCGCCCCAAAGGCGATGCTCCAACCAGAAGGCGCTATGTAGGAGAGGGTAGTATTGCTGCGTCGCGCCAAGATCGAACCAGATGCGCCATAGCCCTTCCAGGGACTGCAACTCTGTCCGGGTCACGTGCATGTTGTCGTCCCAGACCAGCCCGCCGTTCAGCGCCGGCATATACACCGCGATGGTTATGCCGAGGAGCAGAAGAAAAGCTCCCGCATCCCGCAACCCATTCCTTGAGGAAAGCGGTTTGGGCCCTGGCGCTGGCTGCGCGCCGCCAGATTCGGTTCGAGCGCGGTCCCGACTCGAACCCGTGACACTCCGTTCAGACTTCTTCAAGCTTTCGATTAGAATACACCGGGGTAATGGTCGAGTGCCCACCTGTCTAAAGTTGATCTCGCCAGCCTCCCAGAGCTGGCCAACCGCATCGCATTCCAGAACACCGGCGGGTGAACTATCGGGATTGTGGAAAGGGACATATCCAGCGCCCAAATGACGGAACACGGTCGGCGTAAGCGAATGATCGTAATTCAAGCGGGTGGTATGGCCGTAGATGGTCTGGTCGCGACGCTGTGTAATCCGAATCGGCAGGCCGTCGTTGGCCGTTGTCTGATCGCGTCGCTGAAGTTGTGGTCCAGCTTAATCGCTGGGATGTCCTGGAACTTGCCGGTGGCAGTATTCTGGAGTCAGTTCAGGGTGTCGCCAGGGCGATCCACACCAGGGATCAGCGACTGGATCTTCAAGGCGATAGGATCGAAGCGATTCCGCGGGATCATGTTGTTCGGGAACGGATCGCGGACAAGCTGTCCGTTGGGAGCCGTGCGCTCAGTCTGGGGATCGTAGATGACGTTCTCAAAAATTGGCCGGGCCAGCGGATCGCTTCCCGGCAGTTGCCGCCCGGTGAGAAATGAGCTGGGATCCCGGTTGCGGAACGGCTCGCTGGGCAAGGTGCCGTAGGTGCCTGCCGCGCGAGTGCTTACCCGGAACCGCTCGTAGTTGAAGAAGAAGATCTTCTTGTCGCGGCCGTCGTAGAGCTTCGGATGATTGGCTTGCCGCCCAAACGCCGTCGAGCGTCGCGCCTCATTGGTGAAGTACTCGAACAGGCTGCCGCGGAATTGATTGGTGCCGCTATTGGTGGTGAAGCTAAAGACGCCCCCCAACGTCGTAGCCGTGAACACGGCAACCGGCGCACAACTTCAAACCATCACAACGGATACAGGCAACTTTACGCTCGCGGAACTTCCCGCCGGTGTTTACGACATGACTGTAGAGGCGCCGGGATTCAAGAAAGCGGCGCAGAACGGCATTCGGGTTCAGGTGGCGCAGACGGCCCGCCTCGATATCGGCTCGACGTCGGCGCCACGACAGAAACATCAGTGACGACCGTATCAGTAACCTACCGATCAAATTTCGGCGACGGGGGCGGTTCCACAGGCGGGATCCGCAATTGGATGTCCTTCATCCAACTCGCTCCCGGTTTCCGGCACCAACGAGCGAGCGAGCGTGAACGGCACCGCCGGCGCATTCTGAATAATGGCGCTCTGCACGTCCGGGACAGTACCGGGTAAGGTTCCGCGGTCGCTCTGCGCAAGCAAAGTGATCGGTACCAGCAGCGCCGACAGCGCGGCTGGGATCTTGACTGTAAACACGAGACAGACCTCTTTCTTTTCGGCTAACGTGACCGAAGCTGTCGCGCATTGTATAGAGAAACACCGCTTAGGTTACCCAACGAAAGTCGGGTGAATTCGCTAAGCAGAACTGGCGGATACGCCATTCGCCCTGAAAAACAAAGCCCGAAGCTCTTTCGAGCCCCGGGCCTTATTAGTTGAGCGATGCGAACGAACTACTCGGACAGCTCTTCCGGAGTGCCTTCGTTCAAGCCGCCCGCATACTGCACGCGAGCGTCTTCGTCGTAACCCGGAATTCCATCCGTGATCCCGAGATCTGCATCCGAGATCAGCTCTTCTTCCACTACATCCTCGCCCGCGATCTTGACATGGCGATAGTAGTCCATGCCGGTACCCGCCGGGATGAGGCGGCCCATGATGACGTTTTCCTTCAGGCCGCGCAGGTAGTCCACCTTGCCGTTGATTGCGGCTTCGGTGAGTACGCGCGTGGTCTCCTGGAACGACGCCGCCGAAATGAACGAGTCGGTCGAGAGTGATGCCTTGGTGATGCCGAGCAGCACCGGCTTACCCGTCGCGGGAGCGCCGCCCGATTCGGTCACGCGAGCATTCTCTTCGCGGAACCGGAACCGATCGACCACTTCTTCCGGCAAGAACTCGGTATCACCGATGTCCTCCACCTTCACCCAGCGCATCATCTGGCGAACGATGACTTCCAGGTGCTTGTCATTGATGTTGACGCCCTGCAGACGGTAGACTTCCTGGATCTCGTTCACCAGGTACTTCTGCAGTTCGTTCTCACCAAGCACGTGCAGAATATCGTGCGGATCCACGGGTCCGTCCATCAACTGGTCGCCGGCGCGAACGCGCTCGCCTTCCTGAACGTTGATGTGCACACCGCGCGGAATCGAGTACTCGCGCTGCTCACCGTCATCGCTGACGATGTAAACCTTGCGCTGACCCTTGCTGATTTCTCCGTACTTAATGGTGCCGTTGATCTCCGCAATGGCCGCGCGCTCCCGAGGCTTGCGGGCCTCGAACAGCTCGACGACTCGCGGTAGACCGCCGGTGATGTCCTTGGTCTTCGTGGTGGCGCGCGGGATCTTGGCGAGCACGTCGCCGGCGTGGATCTCTTCGCCGTCACGCACCATCAAGTGCGCGTGGGTCGGCATGAGATATCGCTTTTCATCGTGCTTGCTACCACCCACAGGCCGGATGATCACAGCAGGGACGCGCTTTTCGTCCGGCGAATCCGTAACGACGAGCTGCATGTTGCCCGAGATCTCATCTACCTGCTCGGCCATCGTGACGCCTTCCATGAGATCTTTGAAGTGCACGACGCCGTTGATTTCCGTCAGGATCGAGAACGTGTATGGATCCCATTCGAGCAGATCCTGATTCTCGCGGACAGGCGCTCCATCCTCGGTAAGGACGCGAGCACCGTAGACCACCTGATAGCGTTCCTTTTCACGACCCTTGTCATCGACGATCGCCAGAATACCGTTGCGGTTCATGGCAATCAGTTCGCCACGAGCATTGCGAATCGTGTTGATCGCGATGTACTTGGCGAATCCGTCCGACTTACAATCCTGCTTGGACTGCTCGGAAGAACCGGTCGCCGCGCCACCGATGTGGAACGTACGCATCGTCAACTGCGTGCCCGGCTCACCGATCGACTGCGCCGAGATGATACCGACAGCTTCGCCGCGCTCCACCAACCGCCCGGTCGCCAGGTTGCGGCCGTAGCAAAGCTGGCAAACGCCGCGCTTGGATTCGCAGGTTAGCACCGAGCGAATACGAACGCGCTCGATACCCGCGGCTTCAATCTGGCTCGCCAGGTCTTCGGTGATCTCCTGGTTAACCCCGACGATGAGATTGCCCTCGTAGTCGCGCTGATCTTCGAGCGGGATGCGGCCCACGATACGGTCACGCAACGGCTCAATGATCTCGCCCGACTCGATGATCGGCTCGACGAAGATGCCTTCGCCGGTGCCGCAATCGTTCTCGTGAATGATGACGTCCTGCGCGACGTCGCAAAGCCGGCGTGTCAGGTAGCCCGAGTCGGCGGTCTTCAACGCGGTGTCAGCGAGACCCTTACGGGCGCCGTGAGTCGAGATGAAGTACTGCAACACGTTCAGGCCTTCGCGGAAATTCGCGGTGATCGGCGTTTCGATGATCTCGCCCGATGGCTTGGCCATCAATCCGCGCATACCCGAAAGCTGGCGAATCTGCTGCTTCGATCCACGAGCGCCGGAGTCGGCCATGATGTAAATCGGGTTGAGGTAGCGGCCGGTGCGGTCGTCCTCTTCCATCGATTTGAACATTTCTTCCGAAACACGCTCCGTGACCTTCGACCAGATTTCGATGATCTTGTTGTAGCGTTCGCCCTGGGTGATGGCGCCTTCCTGATATTGGTTCTGGACCTCGATCACCATCTTCTCGGCGTTGCGCACCAGCTCATGCTTAAGCTGCGGCACAACCATGTCGTCAATGCCGATCGAGATGCCGGCGCGCGTCGCGTAGAGGAACCCGAGTTCCTTCACGCGATCGAGCATGCCGACGGTGGTCTGCAAACCGAACTTCAGGTAGCACTACTGCTCCATCTGCGACAGACCCTTCTTCTTCAGAAGACCG
>DASQDN010000348.1:0-16614 GCA_035634155.1 Bryobacteraceae bacterium
AGGCCGCATCGGACCCGAGTTACCAGCCCAAGCAGTCGCGCATCGCGATCGGCTCCGGAGGTGTGCTCGGCGTGGGGCTGATGGAAGGCAAACAGAAGCTGCTGTATCTTCCCGAAGCGCATACCGATTACATCTATGCTGTGGTTGGCGAAGAACTCGGAATGTGGGGCACGTGCGGCATCCTCACGGGATTCTTCATCATTCTTTGGAGAGGATTGCGACTGTTCTACGCCGCGCCGGACACCTTCGGTAAGTACCTCGCGCTGGGCGTCACCGTTGCGATTGTGGTGCAGGCGCTCGTAAACATGAGCGTCGTGCTGGACGTTGGTCCTAGTAAGGGCATCCCGCTACCGATGATTTCCTATGGAGGCAGCTCCATTCTGAGTACACTGACTTCGCTCGGCCTGCTGCTCAGCGTGAGTGAACGCGCGGGATGAAGTTTCTGATGGCCGGCGGAGGAACGGGCGGACACATCATTCCGGCGCTCGCGGTGGCAGAGGAACTCCGCAGGCGTGGACATGAACCCGTGTTCGTCGGGACGCGCACCGGTATGGAAGCGCGCCTGGTTCCGGAAGCCGGCTTTCCGATCGAGTGGATCGAGATCGGTGGGCTGAACCGTGTCGGACTGCTGCGCCGCTTGAAGACGCTGTGGCAGTTGCCGCTTTCCGTGCTAAAGGTGTCCGGTCTGCTGGGCCGCCATCGCGCGGGCGCCGTGTTCAGCATGGGTGGATATGTCGCCGGCCCGGTTGTGCTCGCTGCGCTTGTACGGCGTGTGCCCGTTGCGGTGATGGAGCCCAACGCGATTCCTGGATTGACGAACCGCAAGCTGGCGCGCTTCACTGCACGTGCGCTCGTCAACTTTTCCGAGACGCTGCGCTACTTCCCCAGCGGGCGAGCGCTGGTGACCGGAGTGCCCGTCCGCGCCGAGTTCTTTTCTGTCTCTCCGAAACGCGCCAGCAGCGCATTCACACTGCTCGTCACCGGAGGCAGTCAAGGCTCGCAGACGCTCAACACCGCAGGCGCCGCCGCTTGGCCGCTGTTCGCGAAAGCAAACATTCCGATCCGCATCATTCATCAAGCAGGCCGAGGACGCGCCGATGCCCTCCGCGAAGCCTTCCGCGACAGTGGACTCGAAGGCGAGGTGGTCGAGTTCATTCGCGACATGCCTTCGGCCTTTGCGCAAGCCGACCTCATCGTCTGCCGTTCAGGCGCTTCGACCGTGTCCGAACTTGCCGCAGCAGGCCGGCCGAGTATCCTGGCGCCGTTTCCCTTTGCCGCCGACAATCATCAGCAACACAATGCCGAAGCCATGCGAAATGCGGGCGCGGCGCTTCTGCTCACCGACTCGCAAATGACAGGCCAGCGCCTGTTCGATGAAGTGTCGCGACTCATGGCCAACCGCGCGGAACTCGAACGCATGGCAGCGGCCGCGAAATCGTTAGCAAAGCCTTTTGCCGCCCAAAAAGCGGCTGACGTTTTGATGGATCTGGTGCGATAATGACCTGTATCCTCGTTCACACCCTGGGGGCCAATCTCAACTAGATGTTTCTGAAGCCGCAGCAGTTGCACTTCACCGGCATTGGCGGTATCGGCATGAGTGGAATCGCCGAAATTCTGCTCAATCTCGGATACCAGATCACGGGATCGGACGCGAAGCTGACACCGATCACCGAGCGTTTGCAGTCGCTCGGCGCAAAGGTGTACGAAGGGCATGCGGCGACGAACATCGATGGGGCGAAGGCGCTTGTGGTCACGTCCGCTGTCAAGGCCGACAACCCCGAACTGCTGGAAGCGCGCCGCTTAGGGATACCGATCATTCCACGAGGCGAACTGCTTGCCGAGCTGATGCGTTTGAAATACGGAATCGCTGTGGCAGGCAGTCATGGAAAGACCACCACAACGTCCATGACAGCAACCATCCTGTCGCACGCGAGTCTCGACCCGACGGTTGTCGTCGGCGGACGCGTCGGCACGATGGGCGGCACTAATGCGCGCATGGGAAAAAGCAGTTTTCTTGTCGTTGAGTCGGATGAAAGCGACGGGTCGTTCCTGAAGCTCTCGCCCATCCTCGCGATCGTCACCAATATTGATCGCGAGCACCTGGATCACTACAAGGACATTGACGAGATTCGCGATGCGTTCACCGAGTTCGTCAATAAAGTGCCGTTCTACGGAGCTGCTATCGTCTGCCTGGACGACGACAACATTCAACGCATTCTTCCCCACGTGAAGCGCCGCATCATCACTTATGGCCGCGGAACGCAGGCGGACCTTGTGATCGCGCATGCTTCCTGTGGGCACCTGTCGAGCACCTTCCAACTTCGTCTTCATGGAGGCGACCTCGGCGAATTCCATCTCAGCGTCCCAGGCGCGCACAACGTCCTGAATGCAACGGCGGCCGTGGCGATCGGCTTGGAACTCGAAATCCCGATCGATGTAATCCGCGAAGGCTTGAGTAAGTACGCAGGCGTCGATCGACGATTCCAGCAGCGCGGCAATGAAAAGGGAATTGCGGTGATTGACGACTATGGCCATCATCCGACCGAAATCCGAGCCACTCTCGCCGCCGCCCGAGACTGCCGATTCCAGCGCATCCACGCGATCTTCCAGCCGCACCGCTACACGCGTACAATGCACCTGATGGACGACTTCGCGCGGTCCTTCCATACGGCCGATCACGTGTACCTGCTCGACATCTACGCCGCATCGGAGAAGCCCATCGACGGCGTCAGCACAGAAATCCTGGCCGAAAAGATGCGCGGCTACGGGCATCGATCCGTCCAATACGTAGGTTCCATCGAGAACGCCGCCGCGGCCGTAGCGAGAAATGCGCAAGACGGCGACGCCGTGCTGACACTCGGGGCCGGAAACGTATGGCAGGCAGGCGACCGCCTGTTGCAGACACTACGCGGGGAAGGTTCCTGAGATGGCGCGCCGATCCGGGGCTGCAAGCGCGCAGGCGCTGGCCTTACCTGCACCCAAACCTCGTGCCGCCGCTATTGCGCAGTCGCTGAAGCAGGTTGTCTCCATCGCGATGATGGTGATCGCTGCGCTGGGGCTCGTGTGGGCCTACGTGGCAGTCGACAACTTCCTCGCGACCGACACGCGCTTCCGCCTTCCGGGCCCGCCCGAGCCGGGCCAGCAATCCGAGTTCTTCCGAATTGAAGGCATGGACAACGTGACCGACGAGCAGGTAACCCGCATTTTCGCCACCGACTTCGGCCGCAGCATCTACTTGTGTCCGCTGAAGGCTCGGCGATTGAAGCTGCTCGGGCTGGACTGGGTGCAGGAAGCCTCTATCAGCAGGCTCTGGCCCAATCGCCTGGTAGTGCGCCTTACCGAGCGCAAGCCCGTCGCATTCGCACAATTGAAGACTGCCGATGGGTCGGTGCATCTATCGTTGATCGATTCCGACGGTGTGCTGCTCGAACGCCGTCGCGCCAATCCGTTCCACTTACCCGTGCTCACCGGATTGACGCGCAACGAAGGTGACGCGAGCCGCCGCGAACGCATGAAGCGCTTTCTGCGTATGCAGACCGAACTCGGCGCATACATGGAGAAGATCTCCGAGATTGACTTAAGCGAACTCGACAACGTTAAGGTCGTGCTGCGCTTCGACCACCGGGCCATCGCGTTGATGCTCGGCAACCAAAGCTATCGCGAGCGCTTCGAGAACTTCCTCAACAATCAGGACGAAATTCGCAAACGTCTGCCCGACGCGTTGATGCTCGATCTGCAGTTGAAGGATCGCATTACAGCCGTCGCCGTGCCTGTGGCTGCCCCCGTCACCAAGCCCGAGGGAGGCTCCGGCGAATGAGCGGTCCCAAACACTACGCCGTGGGCTTGGACGTTGGCAGCGCGCATACCCGATGCTTGATCTGCGTCCTCGAAGACAATCGCATGCGGTATCTGGGTCATGCGGATGTGGCGTCAGCGGGATGGTCCAAGGGCCGCATCTCGGACCAGGTGGCCGCCACGGAAACCATTCGCGCGGCAGTCACGGAAGCCGAGCGCCGCGCGCAGGCTTCGGTGGAAGGCGCAGTCGTCGGTGTGGGCGGCACGTCGATTGAAGGCATGAATGGGCGCGGCCTATACGAATTCGGCCGCCCTCGCGAGATCGACCCCGGGGATTTGAACTACGCCGTCGAACTCGCGTCCAAGATTCGCCTGCAGGAAGATCGAGTGGTGCTGCAGGTGGCGCCGCAGGACTTCACGCTCGATGGTCGCGCCGGCTATCGCAATCCACGAGGTGTCATCTGCGCGCGCCTGGAAGCCAATGTGCACGTCATCTCCACCTCGGTGCATGAGCATCAGGCGCTGGTGAATGCCGTCCATCATGCGCATCTCTCCGTCGAAGAAACCATCTTCGAACCGGTAGCGGCCGCGTATTCATCCGTGCTCGCTGACGAACGCAGCCGTGGTGTCGCCGTGGTCGACGTGGGCGCGCATTCCACGGATCTGGTCATCTATGACGGCGATGCTTTACTGCGCGCCAGCAGCATTCCGATCTCGGCGGACCACTTCACTCGCGATGTCGCCATCGGTTTGAACGTGACCTATGACGACGCCGAGCAGTTGAAGCGCGAGTATGGCTGTGCCGTGCTCGGACTCACTTCCGAGCGCAGCCTGATCGAGCTGCCTTCCGCCGACGGCCGTGCTCCTAGAGAAGCCCCCCGCACGTATTTGAACGACATTCTGGAAGCGCGCGCGCAGGAGTTGTTCCAGCACGTGCGAGCCGAAATCGCGAAGGTCGGCATGGAGCAGGCGCTGCTTGAAGGCATTGTCGTCACCGGCGGAGGAGCGCTTCTGCCCGGCATGTGCGACGTCGCCGAAGCGACTATGAACTGTCAGGCTCGCAATGGCCTGCCCGTCGGGATCGCGGGATTGCCCGACGAAATCAATGACGCCGCGTGGTGAGTGGCCGCGGGCCTGTCAATGTATTCCGCAAAGCTTAAGACTCGCAAGGAATGGAAGAGGACAGTCCCCGGCATTCTGGGGTTGCTGTATGACAAGGGAGTGACGGGAGGCCAGAATGGCGGAAGTTAAGAAAGACGCGTTGAAGTTCGAAGTGCAGGATGAAGCGACAGCGCCCGGCACGCGCACCAAAGTGATCGGTGTCGGCGGTGGCGGGTCGAACGCCGTCGCCAGGATGATGGCCGAGGGTGTGACGGGTGTCGAGTTTTATGTAATGAACACGGACCTGCAGGCGCTACAGGCTTCGCCAGTGCCGAACAAGCTCGCCATCGGAAAAAAGGTGACGAACGGACTCGGCGCGGGATCTGACCCGTCCATCGGCCGTCTCGCGGCGCTGGAGGATACCGAAAAGATCATTGAGATCCTCGAAGGCGCGGACATGGTCTTCGTCACGGCAGGCATGGGCGGAGGCACGGGCACCGGCGCGGCTCCGGTAGTTGCGGCGCTGGCCAAGGAGCTCAATGCTTTGACGGTCGCGGTCGTTACGAAGCCGTTTAACTTCGAAGGCCCACGTCGCATGAAGCAAGCCGAGAAAGGCCTGGCCGATCTCGCCGCCGCAGTCGACACAGTCATCTCCATTCCCAACGACAAGCTACTCAGCCTCGTGCCGAAAGGCACCGGCTTTTACCAGGCCTTCCGCGTTGCTGACGATGTACTGCGGCAGGCCGTGCAAGGGATCGCCGAGATCATTACCACGCCGGGTATCATCAATCGCGACTTCTCCGACGTTCGAGCTATTATGCTGGGCGCAGGCTACGCGATGATGGGCAGCGCTTCGGCTCGCGGAGAGAACGCGCTGGTCGAAGCGGCCAAGCAAGCAATCACTGGCTCGCTCGTCGAGGAAGGCGGCGTAAAAGGCGCGCGCGGCATCCTCATCAATATCACGGGATCCAGCAAGCTCAGCTTGCATGAGGTAAACGACGCTTGTGCGCTCATCCGAGCCGCTGCCGAGTACGACGATGTGCAGATCAACTTCGGCATCGTGCTCGACGAATCGCTCGACGATGAAGCCAAGATCACGGTCATCGCAACCGGCTTCCCGCGCGCGGGGCAGCACACCGGAAGGTCATCTTTAGCCGAGCAGGCCCTGGAACGCGCTACCGAACCGCGCCACACGTATCGCGAAAGCGAGCCGGAGATCACCATCTCGCCGCTCTTCACGGAAGCGGAAGAACCCCTGCCGGCATTTGCCGATTCCGACGACACGGTGGAAGACGACGAGCCACGCGAGGCCGAGATCGTAGAACTCGAGGAAGAGCCGAACCTCGCCGTCGCGGCCCATGCGAGTGCGCCCGTGCCTCAGCCGGCGCCCGGCCCAACTGCGGAAGATGCCAAGAACGACCTCGACCTGCCCGCCTTTATGCGTAGGGAGCGCCGACTTTTTCAGTAGAAGATAAGCTTTCGCGGCGTCGGTGTAAACTTCATTCAGCACCTCATCCGCAATGCTCCTCCAACTGCAGGGGATACAGAAGCGCTTCGGCGGCGTCGTCGCGCTCAAGAACGGAAATCTAAGCGTCGACTCGGGTGAAGTGCATCTCCTGATGGGAGAAAACGGCGCCGGCAAGTCTACGCTGATGAAGATTGTCGCCGGAATGTTGACGCCCGACGGCGGCGACGTCCTGTGGCGCGGGCAACGAGTCTCCTTCCGCAATCCCGCGGAAGCGCAGGCTCACGGCATCGCGATGGTTCACCAGGAGTGCCTGCTCGCGCAGCACCTCACGGTCGCCGAGAACATTTTCCTAGGGCGCCAGCCTTCGGGCCCGCTGGGTTTCATCAATCGCCGGTCGATGGAACAGCAAGCCGCGCGGCTCATCGAGGAGCATCGCTTCCCGCTGCAGGCCGGTTGGATCGTCAGCAAGCTGAGCCCTGCGCAAAAGCAGCTCGTGGAGATTTGCCGAGCCATCCAGGGCGGCTCCAGCCTCCTCATCTTCGATGAGCCGACCTCATCGCTTTCCGAATCGGAAACAAAGGAAGTCTTCCGCATCGTACGTCAACTGCGCGAGCGAGGAACTGGCGTTATCTACATCACCCATCGCCTGGACGAACTGCGCTCGGTGGGCGACCGGGTCACCATCTTCCGCGATGGCGAATGGGTGCACACGTGTCCACTCTCCGAACTCAGCACGGAAGAGCTAATCCATCACATGGTTGGCCGAGCGGTGACATCCATCTATGAGCGTGAGCCCGTCACGCCGGGACCTGAATTGCTGCGCGTGGAAAGGCTCTCGCGCAAAGGCGTGCTCCACGACATTTCCTTCTCGCTGCGCGCGGGGGAAATCGTGGGCCTCGGCGGGCTTGTGGGCGCCGGACGCACCGAGTTATGCCGCGCGCTTTTCGGCATAGATCCCGTCGACACGGGCAACATCGTCATCCAGGGAAAGCCCGTTACCTTGCATAACCCGGGTGAGGCCGTCCGAGCAGGCATGGCGCTGATTCCCGAAGATCGCGGCCGAGACGGGCTCGCGCGACAACTGCCCATCTCGTACAACGTGACCGCCGCCAGCTTGGGACGGCTGAGTTCGTGGGGCTTTCTCAACCTGAAATCCGAAGCGGCCGTAACCAGCGAGTACTGCGGCAAGCTCCGCATCAAGTGCTCGGGTGGCGCGCAGTTGGCTGGCCGGCTCAGCGGGGGGAATCAGCAGAAGGTGGTCATCGCCAAGTGGCTGGCGCAAGGCGCCAAGATATTCCTGTTTGACGAGCCGACGCGTGGAATAGACGTCGGCGCCAAGGTGGAGGTCTTTGAGGTGATGGACAGCCTGGCGCGTGCCGGCGCCGCGATCCTGATGGTCAGTTCCGAAACGCCCGAGCTAGTGCAGGTGCCCGATCGCATTCTCGTGATGCGCCAGGGACGCATGGCAGGCGAGCTGCCACGCGGTTCCTCACAAGAAGAAATCATGCGCCTGGCAGCCCTGCAGGAGAGCGCCGCTTAGATGATTCAACGGCTTCTTCCTTTCGTTACGCTGACCGTGCTGTTTGTCGGCCTCGCCATTGCCTCTCCCCACTTCCTCACCGCCACGAATCTTTCCAGCGTGGTCCGTCAGACCGCAGTCATCAACATCATGGCGCTCGGAATGACGCTGATTATCATTTCGGGCGGCATCGATCTTTCGGTAGGCGCCATTCTCGCGATGGGCGGCCTCCTCGGCTGCATGGCGATGGAAAAGGGGCATCCGATCTTGCTTGGCGTATTCGTCGGCGTTCTCACAGGCGCGTTCTGGGGCCTGGTCAACGGCTTCCTCACCACCCGGCTGCGCATCAATCCATTCATCGTCACGTTGGGCACGCTTGGAATCGTGCGTGGACTCACGCTGATCATCTCTAATGGACTACCCGTACACCAGATCCCGCGCGAGTTCTCCTTTCTGGGCGAAGGCACGGTACTCGGCGTGCCCTTTGTCTTATGGATTCTCCTCGCCTGTGCTGTGTTGGTGCACATGCTGCTCGAGCACACCAAGCTCGGCCGCTATGCTTTCGCAATCGGCAGCAATCCCGATGCCGCCTTCTATGCCGGCATTCCGGTGGCGTTCCACACGACTGCCGTCTATGGGATCGGAGGAATGCTCACGGGACTCGCCGGTATGATTGAAGCCTCCCGATTGATGACGGGCCAGCCGACCGCCGGACAAGGGTATGAGCTGCAAGCGATCGCGGCAGTCGTCATCGGAGGCGGCTCCCTGCGTGGCGGTGAAGGAAGCGTTGTCGGCACCCTGGTGGGCGCATTCATCATGGGATTGCTTTCCAATGGTAGCGATCTGCTCGGAATCAGTCCGTATTTGCAGCAGGCTATCATCGGCGCCGTGATCATCCTGGCGGTCAGCTTCGACGAACTGCGGAAGCGAAAAGTTGTTAGCTAGGGAATGCTATTCTTAAGGACTCCCCCGAAAACATCGTGAACGTCAACGCACAACGAATCGCCGCATTCATTGATCACACCATCCTGCGTGCCGACGCTACCGAGCAGGACATCAGGCGCATTTGTACCGAGGCGCTTTACCACGGCTTTGCCAGCGTCTGCGTGAACGGCTACTGGGTTCCGTTTGTCGCCCAGCAGTTGACGGGTTCCCAAGTGAAAGTCTGTACCGTAGCGGGGTTCCCGTTAGGCGCGATGTCCGTGGAAGCCAAGCAGGCAGAGACCGAGATTGCCATCCGAGCAGGCGCCCATGAAGTGGATATGGTCATCAACATCGGCGCTTTGAAGAATGGCGATCACGACGTTGTGCAGCGGGAAATCACCGCGCTTGCAGCGGCCTGTCACGCCGGCGCAGCGATCCTCAAGGTCATCATCGAGACCGCTCTGCTTACGGACGAGCAGAAGCTGACAGCTTGCCAGCTTGCCAAGGCCGCCGGGGCCGATTACGTCAAGACCTCTACCGGATTCAGCACCGCGGGAGCGACCGCGTACGACGTCACGTTAATGCGCGAAGCCGTCGGGGCCGAAATCGGCGTGAAGGCATCCGGCGGAATCCGAACCCTTGAAGACTTGAACAAGATGATTGCCGCAGGCGCGAACCGCATCGGGGCCAGCGCGAGCGTAAGCATCGTGGCAGAAGCTGCCCAGCCCACCAGAACTGACCCGCAGCAGGAGTAGAGCGAATGCCTCCGGCAAAGCGCGACAGGGCTCCCTTCAAGGAGCGAACCGAACTGCTGGACTTCCTTCTGGAAGTCTCGGCGGTCACGGCCGAAACGCTGGACCTGGACCGCATGCTGCCCGCTGTTGCCGATTACGTACAGCGCGTCATTCCGCACGACGTCTTCGCGATCCTGCTCTACAACGAAAAACAGCATGGACTCAAGATCCGTTACGCGCGCGGCCATCGCGATGAGGTCGTCCGAAGCTTGGTCATCCCGTTGGGCGAAGGCATCACAGGCGCCGCCGCCGCATCCCGGCATTCGGTGCTGGTGAACGATGTCCGCAACGATCCTCGCTACCTGCCTGCACTCGATGCCGTCCGCGCGGAACTCGCCGTGCCGATGTTCGCCCGCGGGAAACTCGTTGGCGTGATCGACGTTCAGTCCACACGCCAGAACGCGTTCACTGACTCCGACGTATCGTTGCTCCGCTTGCTGGCAGCGCGCGTATCGGCGTCAATCGACAATGCGCGTCTGCATCGGCGAGTTCTCACGCAGAACCGCACATCGCGCATCCTCGCTCAACTATCCACCGAGTTCTCCTCCATCCTTCAACTGAATGAGTTGCTGACCCGAATCGCTAAGTCCATCCGCACCCTCATCAACTACGATGCATTCAGCGTCCTTCTCGTCGACACTGAGCATCGCTGCCTCCGCCATCGCTTCAGTGAACGCTACGACAAGCGCGTGGATCTCGACAACATTCCGCTGGGGAAGGGCATTACAGGCGCAGCCGCACAGCAGCGCGAAATCGTTCGCGTCGACGACATCCTGACCGATCCTCGCTACATCGCCTCACACCCCGATATCCGCTCGGAAGTTGCGGTACCTCTCGTGGTAAGCGACCGCGTGATCGGCGTCATGGATGTGGAAAGTGAGCGCATCGCCTACTTCACCGACGAGCACGTCCGTACCCTCACGCTGCTCGCCCCGCAAATTGCAAGCTCCATCGAAAACGCGCGCCTTTATGAGGAACTGGCTCAGCGCGAGCAGAAGATGGATCAGGACTTGAAGGCCGCGCGCCGGGTGCAGTCAATTCTCCTTCCGCGCGAGGCGCCGGAGACCGAAGGGCTGGAGATGTCCATCGGCTGGCGGCCGGCGCGCGAGATCAGCGGCGATCTCTACGACTTCTTCGAACAACCGGAAGACACCATGCTGATCGCTTTCGGCGATTCCAGCGGAAAGGGCGCCGCCGCCGCGTTATACGGTTCCCTGGTCAGCGGACTTCTCCGATCCCTCGCGCCCCGCATCACAGGTCCGGCGGCGCTCATGAAGCGCCTCAATGAAATCCTGTTGGAGCGCAAGGTCGACGCGCAGTACGTCACCCTGACACTACTTTCGTGGAACCCTCGAAAACGGGAGCTGACCCTGGCCAACGCGGGCGCATTGCCGCCTATGCTTTGCCGTGACGGCGAGCGTATTCGCGTGCAGTCGGAAGGCATTCCCCTCGGACTGCTGGAAGAGCGCGACTACGATGAGACCACCGTGAAGATGAAGAAGGGCGACGCGCTGCTGTTGTACTCGGATGGAGTAGCCGACCAGTTAGATCTTGAGAACCACGATTACGGAACCACGCGCCTGTTTAAAGCGCTGAAGTCCGCGTGCGGAGGTTCGGCGGCTGATATCGTGAAGGCCGTCTTTGAAGACGTGGACCGCCACACCGGGGGCGCTCCTATGACGGATGACCAAACCGTGTTAGCCGTTCGAGTGCGATAAGCTCGCGAGCCTCGCGCGCCACCCTTTCTGCCGGTATCGCGGTCATGCACCGATGATCGATGGGGCATTCGCGCAGCAGGCACGGACTACACTCCACCGGCTCCCGGACCACGCGCGCAAGCGGCCCCGTGGGACCGGTGGCCACGTGATCCGTTGCCCCCAACACGGCCACCGTCGGCACATTCAAAGCCGAGGCAATGTGCATACTTCCCGAGTCATTGGTCAGGTAAGCATCGCAGGCAGCGGCGAGCTCAATGTACTCGCCGAGCGTGGTCTCGCCCGCGAAGTTGTGCACGGGAATGCCTCGCGCCCGAAGATCCGCCGCGATGCCTTCGCACAAATCGCGTTCATCCTTAGACCCGAACAGCGCCGCAGGCCGACCGAGCTGCGCCACCGCCTCGGCAAACCTTTCCGGAAGCCAGCGCTTCGCCGTACCGAACGCGGCCCCGGGACTCACACCCGTCACGTTGCGTAATCCCAGCGCGTCAAACCGAGCCAATCCCGCCATCCGCGCCATCGCCGCGCCGCCCAGCCGAATTTCATCCGATGGAGGGATCGAATCGATCAATCCAGACCGCTTCAACAACTCCAGATAATAGAAGCGCTCATGCCGCGGAATAGCGCCTTTCTCCAGCACAGGCACAGCGTGAGTCAACAAAAAACCGCGGCCATCCCGGGCATATCCCACCCGCCGCGCAATGCCGGCTAGCCACACCAGAGCCGCCGCCTCAAAGGCATTCGGGAGCAACACCGCAAGATCGAACCGGCGCGACCGCAGGTCCTGAGCCACGGCCCACTTGCCGCCCAAGTCTTTCCATCCCCGCGGAGATGTATAGGGAATCACCTCGTCGGCAAAGCTGTCCCGCGCGGACACATCCGCCACCCACGGTCGCGCCAGAATCGCAATTCGCGCGGAAGGAAAAGCAGACCGTAGGGCCTGCAGCGCAGGCAGCGACATCACCGCATCGCCCACCCAGTTGGTAGCGCGCACAAGGATGCGTTGAATGTCGCCTTCTATAATGGGCACTGTCGTCTTACGAAACCGCAAAATGGGTGTCTTCTACACACGCGAGGATCTTGTCCGGACCCGGCAGGAGTGGAAACAAGCAGGCAAAAAGGTCGTTTTTACCAATGGCTGTTATGACATCCTGCATCCCGGCCACATCCGGCTCCTCGAACGCGCGCGTTCTTTGGGGGATATTCTCATTCTCGCATTGAACACCGATGGGAGCGTGCAGCGGCTCAAGGGCCCGTCGCGCCCGCTGATCTCAGAAAGCGATCGCGCCGAACTGGCCTGCGCTCTGGAAGCTGTCGATGCCGTAACCCTGTTTGACGAAGACACACCCCGAGAACTGATCGCCGCCGTCCTGCCCGATATCCTGATAAAGGGAGCCGACTGGGCCCACTTCATTGCAGGACGCGAAGAGGTGGAAGCAGCCGGCGGCCAGGTGCTTGCGTTGGCTTTGGAACCGGGCTACTCCACCACCAACATGGTGGACGAGATCCTCCGCCGAGGCGCGTAAGCTCCGCCAAACGTACTTGTGATTCATCCGGCCGTTCGCGACCTCTTCGAAAGCTTGGGACGCCATCCCGCGTTCGAAGAACTCGTGCGCAAGTTGACCCGCGAGGAGGCCCAGCAGCTTTCCCTTTCGGGCCTGACCACGACTGCCAAGGCGCTGTACCTCGTCCTTCTCCGCGAAGCTTTGGAGCGCCCCCTCCTCGTTGTAGTAGACGGCGCCAAGCAGGCCGAAACGCTGCAGGAACTCATCGGCACCTACTTCGATCTGCTTTCTTCAGGACGCGAAACGCAGAGGCCGCAAACCATCCCGGCCCTCGATGTTCTGCCGCACCAAGGTCTTTCCCCGCACTCAGAGATCAGCGAGCAGCGCGCCATCGGACTGTGGCGGCTTTCCACGCGCGAGATCCCCATCACCCTCGCGCCCATCCAATCCGTCCTCCTCCGCACGGAAGGCCGCGACTTCTATCGTCAGCTCGCGCTCACGCTCCGCGTTGGCGAAGAGCTATCGATCGAGGACATCATCACGCACCTCCGTAGCATTGGCTACGAAAAGCGCGATCCGGTCGAGATGGTGGGCGAATACTCAATGCGCGGCGGCATCATCGACGTATTCCCCGCCGAATCCGCTCAGCCCGTACGCATCGAGTTCTTCGGCGATCTCATCGAGTCCATGCGCCGCTTCGATGTCGAGTCGCAGCGCTCCATTCTGCAGATCAAAGAGATCACGCTGCTGCCGCTGCAGGAATACCCCCAATCGCGCGAGCTCTTTCACGAACTCTACGATTACGCAGGCGAGCGTGTTTCCGTTTCAGGCGAGGAGTTTCCCGGTTGGGAATACTGGGCGCCCGTAGCGCGCCCCCGCGCCAACTCACTCCTGAATCTCGCGAAAGATGCCCTCATCGTGTGGGATGAGTTGGAATTGGTGGCGAGTGCGGCTGAGCGGTTGTGGAAACGCCTCCTCGCGCCCGAAAAGCCCAGCACGTATCCGCCGGAGAAAGGCTTTTTCACCTGGGAAGAGATCCAGCAATCGGCGGCGCGCCGCACTTCGGTGACCTTCCGTGAACTAGACCTTGTGTCGGACCCGTTCGGCCAACCGCTGCATATCTCAACGCGCCCGGCCATGAGTTTCCACGGCAGCATTCAGGTCGCCGTGGGAGAAGCGCGATCCATTGTCGAGAACGGCGGCCGCGTCGCTTTCTTCGCCCCATCCACAGGCGAGTTAGAACGTTTATCCGACATCTTCTCGGAATACAAGATTCCCTTTCAGCTTGGAATCGACACGGCTGAAACCGCTTCGCCCTACCTCGCCGAAAGAGCCTACCTGGCGGGTGCGGTTGCCAACACATTTCTCATCAAAGGCGCAGTCCGGAAGGGGACCGCGTTCATCGATTCCAAGCTCACCATCTTCGGCTCGGAAGATCTCTTTGACACCTCCGCGCTGGTTGCGCCGCCTTCGAGCACACGCTCGGCCGCCGCTGCTTTCCAATCCGACATCGCCGATCTCAAGCCCGGCGATTACGTGGTCCATACGCAGCATGGCGTGGGCCGCTTCGTAGCCATTCGCACCATCGCGCAAGGTGAACAGACCGGCGACTTCATGGTCTTGGAGTACGCCAACGATGCAAAGCTGTACGTGCCTCTCACGCGCATGGACCTGGTGTCCAAGTTTCGAGGCGCAGGCGACGGGCCGGCTCCATTGGACCGGTTGGGCGGCGCAACGTGGAACAAGACCAAATCACGTGTCAAAGCCAAAATGCGCGACATGGCGGACGAGCTTCTGAAGCTCTACGCCGCCCGCAAAATGTCGCAAGGCTTCGCCTTCTCTGCCGATAGCAACTGGCAGCGCGAGTTTGAGGACGCGTTCGAATACACGGCCACCAAGGATCAATTGCAAGCTGTCCGGCAGATCAAGCGCGACATGGAAAATGAGCAGCCGATGGATCGGTTGCTCTGCGGCGATGTGGGCTTCGGCAAAACCGAAGTCGCCATGCGAGCCGCCTTCAAAGCGCTCGGCGATGGCAAGCAGGTCGCGGTGCTGGCGCCCACCACGGTACTCACGCTGCAGCACTTTGAATCGTTCAAGCGCCGATTTGCCCCTTTTCCGGTACGCGTGGAAATGCTTAGTCGCTTCCGCTCGCCCAAGGAGATCAAAGCCTCGCTCGACGAGATTGCCGCCGGCAAAGTAGACATCATCATCGGCACCCATCGGCTTCTCTCCAAGGACGTGCAGTATCACGACCTCGGGCTCCTCATCGTGGATGAGGAACAGCGCTTCGGTGTGCGTCACAAGGAGCGCCTGAAAGAGCTGAAGAAGAACGTGGACGTTCTCACCATGTCCGCCACGCCGATTCCGCGCACGCTGCACATGTCGTTACTGGGCTTGCGCGACATGTCCATCATCGAAACTCCGCCCAAGGACCGCCTGTCCATCCACACGGTAGTCGCGCACTTCGATGCCGAACTGATCAAGTCCTCCATCGAGCAAGAGCTATCGCGCGGCGGGCAAGTCTACTTCGTCCACAATCGAGTCGACTCCATATTCATGCGCGCAGCCATGATTCAGGAGATGCTGCCCGATGTCCGGATCGGAGTCGGTCATGGCCAGATGGGGGAAGCCGAACTCGAACGTGTACTGCTCGGCTTCATGCGGCACGAATACGATGTCTTCGTCTGCACCACCATCGTGGAGAATGGGCTGGACATCCCGCTGGCGAACACCATCATCATTGAGAACGCAGAGCGCTACGGACTATCCGAGCTGTATCAGCTGCGCGGACGCGTCGGTCGCTCCAATCGCCGCGCCTATGCGTACCTGTTGGTCCCGGCCGACACCGAACTGAGCGATATAGCGCGCAAGCGACTCGCCGCATTGAAAGAGTTCAGCGATCTCGGCGCCGGCTTCAAGATCGCGGCGCTCGACCTGGAGCTTCGCGGCGCCGGAAACTTGCTGGGAGGCGAACAGCACGGCCACATTGGCGCAGTCGGCTTCGATACGTACCTGCGGCTGCTCGAAGAAACCGTAATGGAGTTGAAGGGTGAAGAGGTCGTGCCGGAAGTTCATGCGACGTTGAACCTCGGCCTCGACATTCGCATACCACCGCAGTACATCGCCGATGAACACCAGCGGCTCCGAGCCTACAAGCGCATCGCTGAAGCCCAAACCGAGGACGACGTCAAACGCATCGCGGACGAGTTGCGCGATCGCTATGGCCCGCTGCCTGACGCCATCATCAACCTGCTCGAGTTCTCGGTCCTGAAGACGGTAGTTGAGCGTGCCGGCGTCGAGGCCATCGACCGTCGCAGCGGCATGCTCAACATCAAGTTCCATGAGCAGTCACGCGTCGATCCCACGCGTCTGCTCAATATCGTCACCAACAACGAAGGCGCGCAGTTCACTCCCGCCGGCGTTTTGCGCCTCCCGCTCACTGGACTCGACACGCCCGAAAAGATGATCGGCTACCTAACCCGCCTCTTCGCCTAGATAGCGCGCCAGGGTCTGCTCGGGATTATCGAAGAATCGCCGCGTCACTCGAAAATGCTCCGTCTCACGGTACGCCGTCTCTGAGAAGCCATGTTCGTCCAAGGAAAGAATGCGCGCATGCGGATACGCGAGCAGGATAGGTGAGTGAGTGGCGATCACGAACTGCGAATCCATCTTCACCAACTCATGCAGGCGTGTCAGCAGTTGCAACTGCCGCATCGGCGAAAGCGCAGCTTCGGGCTCGTCAAGGATATATAATCCTTTTCCGCGAAAACGTTGATGCATCAAGGCGAAG